>NZ_CBFHJT010000014.1:45240-50208 GCF_965656025.1 Polaribacter sp. | reverse complement strand
AGGGTTTGGGTAAATGTGAATTTTATCCACAGGAAAATTAGTAACGTTTAAAGCAGCACAAGTGTTTGCAGTAAATTTTTGGAAAGTTCCTAAATCCCAAAAATGATCAAATTGTAAGCAATAAAAAAAGAGTTTATCAAATTTAGTAATGTCTTTTCCTTCAGGAATTGAAGCGGTTAAGGTTTGTGCACCACTAGCTTGAGTTAATCCAATTTCTATATAATTTAAATTACTGATAAAGGTAGTTGTTAGTTCAGCATCCGTTTTACCATCAGAAACCACTAAAAATGCACGAACATCAGGACCTGGAGTGGTGCTAAAGTTAGTGCCTAATTGTAAGGTAATTGTGTTGTTGCTATTTAGTGTTAAACTTACATCACCATTGATGTGGTAGGAAGGGCCATCAGGACTATTACCAAAACCACCAACATTTTCTGTACATTGTGCATTAATTTGTACCAAGTTGAAACTTAAAAAAGCAAAAAGTAAAAGTGTTTTCATAGTGTATTATTTAGCGTTGATAAACGTTTGCATAATTTCTGGGATGTTTTCAATATCCTCATATACATCTATGTCGTTTTTAAACGCTAATAATTTCACTTTTTTATCATTTAAATCTGTTAAAGTCGCTTTTCTAACAGTTTCGGTACCCCATTCTTTGTTTTTAAAGACCTTTTCTTGTAGCGAATTCATCCCTAATAAATAGTAGCCACCATCTTCTGCAGGACCAATTACCACATCATTTTTGTCTAATGCTGTAAAGGCATTTTCAATATTTTTTGAGGATAAATCGTATAAATCACTCCCAATGATTAATACTTTTTGGTAGCCAGCTTTAAAGCCGTTTTTAAAAGCATTTAACATTCTAATGCCTAAATCTTCTCCAAATTGTTGGTGTTTTTGGAAGGTGTTTGCATCCCAAATATCATTTTCTCTAATTTTTACAGAATAGTACACAGCTTTGTCTGCATTTTTAACTGCTGACGCAATATTTTTGGTTCTTTCTAATAAAAATTTATAGATTTCTAAAGCTGTTTCATCGCCCACTGTTTTTGCCAAACGTGTTTTGGCTTTGCCTAATTCTGGGTTTCTGGTAAATATGAGTAAAAGATTTTTATGCATGAATTTTTATTTCTACGAGTTAAACTGGTATATTATTATTTAGTTTTTATGCAAGAGATTTCTCCTTTCGTCGAAATGACATTGTTAGATTTTTAACCAACAACTAACAATTAATACACTTTCTTCCCTTTTTTTAACCATTTGCCCCAATCTTTGTTAAAAGCATGTACTTTCTCTGTGGTGTTTCCTAGAGTATCGACCACTTTAAAATTGGCATTTTTCCATTCAAAAATACCTCCATATAAATTATATACATTGGTATAACCAGCCTCAATGATTTTATGTGCAACTGTTTCTGAACGAATACCTAAAGAACAATACACTACTATTTTAGTGTTTTTGTCTTTGGGCAATTTTCGTAAGGTTTCTTTGAGTTTAAATTTGTCATACCCTACAAAAAGAGCACCTTTAAGATGACTGACTTTGTATTCTTTTTCTTCTCTTGCGTCTAGCAAAATAGCTTCTGTTTTTGGTAGTGCCAAGGTTTCTACAGACATGTAGGGTACATTTCTGGTATTCCATTTATTGAGTAGTTTGTCCAACTTTTTTTGAGCCGAAACAGAAGCTGAGACTAATAAAAGGAGTAGAAATATTTTTTTCATTGTATTGATTTTATAATTGAATGCCAAAACCTTGCAAACCAGATTCTATGGCTGGTAAAATTTCTGTGTTATCCCAAATGCCAGTTACAATAGTTCTTGAATATTCTTCTGGTAACAACCCATTTTGCATTAATTTACTGGTTAATTTATAGTTGTAATCTAAGGTTGCATGTGTAAAGTTAAAACTATTATTTGAATCATCTAAAATGGCATACCAAACTGAAGGGTTTCCATCATTTGCAGGCATACCAATCACTCCAGGATTTAACCAGGTTTTATGTTCTTCTTGATGATGAAATGGCAATCCACAATGCCCTGCAATGATTACATCACTATTTGTGGCTTTAAAATTTGGTTTTTTGAGGTTCCAATCGGTAGATTTAAAAATAAATTCTGATATATTAAAATACGAACCGTGAACAACAGTAGTCCTTTTATTAGCATATGTAAAAGTGATGTGGTTTGGTAAGGTTTTTAAAAATTCTAACGAATTTTTACTCAATTTGCTTTGTGCATAAGGATACCAAAGTTGCGAGAAACCATCGCATCTAGAACCTTCTCTAAAATCACAACCACAATCTGAAGCGTTTTCTCTCAACTGAATTTCTACATTGCCCACAATACTTTTTACACCCCATAATTTAAACAGTTGAACAGTTTCTTCTGGTTGTGCACAATACCCAACAATATCACCCGTACAAATACAGTTTTCTGGAGCAATATTTTCTTTTTCAGCAATTTGTTTTAAGGCTTCTAAAGCTTGCAAATTGCTATACACACCACCAAAAAGCAGTATTTTTCCTGATATTTTGCCTAAATGCTCTATTTTTTGATCCATTTTGGAATAAAATATAAAATGATACAACTAAAAATTCCCCAAAGATTTACCCAAAGTAAACTGGCATATTTTCCTTTTGTAAAAATTAATGATTTTGGAAAGGCATCAAAAACTAATAGTATTCCGAAAATCAATCCACAAATAACAGATAAATAAAAGCTGCTTTTTGGCACTTTGTATTTCCAAAAAATAAAAATGGGCGTTAACCCAATAACCATAGTTCCAGATATCGTGGTTGCAGACAAAATTTCTGCATTTAAAAACACAGGAATGGTACCTAAAATTGCCACAGCAATCATCGAAATCCGTCCAAAAGAAACCGATTTTCCCAAATTTAAATCTACAGCCAATAGTTTAGAAAAAGATGAAAATGTAGAGTCTAGCGTAGAGGCGGCAGAGGTAATCATGATAAAATTAATGACTAATAAAATTACAACTCCAAAGGCTTTACCCACTTCTACAGCAGCTTGACCTTGCATACCTTGGGTTTTTGCATACACACCAATTAAACTAAAAAAAACAATACAAATTGCCCCTAAAATACTGGCCCATAAAAAACTTTTACGGGTTACTTTTGGCGAACTGATAAAGCCTCTATCCGTTAAAACAGGGTCGTGAAAAGGATAGCTAAAGGATTGCAGCAATGCTGCAAAAAAGAGGTTTAACCCGAGTTCAAAACTCCAAGTGCCAGAGGTTGCTATTTGTTTAGATGAAAAATCATTGGTAGAAAAAATAGTGCTTAAAATGATGATTAAGAGTATGGAAAATAAAACCATTTGAATGACATCTGTAAAAATGGAACTACTTAAACCGCCTTTAACCGCATAACTTAATGTTAAGAGTGTAAAGATGATAATAGCCCAATAGTAAGATGAACTTCCCATTTCTCCGAAGTAACTTCCGATCACCATGGTGTTGCTCCAAACTTCATTAAAAAGTCTAAAAGCAATCAAAATTGAAAAAATAGCCATGGCATTTCTTCCAAATTTTGAAATCAAAAACTCATGGATACTTTTAAAATTTCCTTTAGTTCTTAGCTGATAAATAATGATACCTGCTACAGCAAAAGACAAATAATAACCTGCATATGCAACACCACCCACCAAACCAAAATCTAAACCAAGGTTTGCTGCGTTTGTGATGCTTTTTGCAAAAATCCAAGAGATGATTAAACTACCTGTTAATACCAAGGTATTAGGTGCTTTTTTTTTGTGTACAGCTTTAAAAAACTGATCTGTTGTTTTCGCTAAAGGTGATAAGAAAAATAATATCAAACTTGATATTAAAATTAATCCCCATTGATAGTTTATTATTTCCATAAATTTATATAGAAGTTCCTTCAGATTTTTAAAATCTGAAGGAGCTAATTTTACTCATTCCACCAAACTTTTACATTCAAACTATTACCATCTGTGGCATTTTCTGCCACTTTGTAATTTTCTTGATTTAGGGTTGCAGCTTCGGCTGGGTAGGGCATTCTAACAGGAATTAACCCATTATTTAAACTTGCCGCAACATTTTTAAGCACAGGAAAGCCTGTTCTTCTAAATTCTGTCCAACCTTCATAGCCGTTTATAATATTTGCAATCCATTTTTGCGTAATAATCTGTTGTAAAGGTGATGTGCCAACTGCATTAAAAGCCGCATTTCCTGTTAAATAATCTGTAGGCATAGTCGTTTGCCAATACTCAAAGGCTAAGGCAACTCCATTTTCGTATAAGTTTTGTGCATTGGCAGTTATCAATCCTTTTTGTGCAGCTTCTGCTAAGAAAAAAGAGGTTTCCCAAGCGGTCGCAAAATTAGCATCTAAAACTGAGGTATCTTCTCTAAAAGCTGTGCCAGATAAAGAATAATCTGCAGGTGTTATCGATGTACTTGTAGCATCTACACCATTTAGCAATCCTTTATAAGTGGTAGTAGTTGCATTGGCTACTGGCTTAAAAAAAGTACCCATTCTAGTATCATTTAAATTGTCTAAAACTTCTTCCATAGTTTCAGAAAGAACAAAGTTGTTAAAATCTCCAACTCTTAACTGTGCCAAACGAAAATTATTGGGTTCTGAATTGGTAAAATTAAAAACTGCATTTTGACTATTGGTAGTGATGTAATTGCTACTCGCAAAAATAGCTTGTAATTGAGAAGCTACATTTACTTTGTCAGAAATACGCATTAAATATTTAATTTTTAATGAATTTGCAAAACGAACCCAAGCATTTAAATCGCCCTGAAATAAAATATCGCCTTCTAATTGAATGGAACCTCCATAAGCATTTATGGCAGCAATCCCTTTATCTAAATTATCTAAAATACCATTTTCGTTTTGATAAATATCTTCTTGTAAATCGTATTTCGGAGTTACCGTACCTTCCACACCATTAAAGGCTTCATAATAGGGTACATCTCCAA
>NZ_CBFHJT010000014.1:30872-45230 GCF_965656025.1 Polaribacter sp. | reverse complement strand
CATATATGCTTTTAAAATTAAGGCAGGACCCTCATAAACTGCAAAAGCAGGCGTCTCTTTTGATTGTTTTATTATGATTTCATTATCGCGTAAATTGGTGAAAAATATCGGCCAAGGATTGCCTCCTAGTTGCGGTGATTTTAAAGCATGTCGTCCAAATAAATTAAAATCGATTGCTGTTCTATATTGGCCTAATAAATCTCCAGCAACAAAGCCTTCATAACTCATTTCGTCTCCAAAATTGTAAATTACTTGTCTTAACAACAAACTGGGTTGTACCGAAACTGGCGCATTTTGGTTGGTGTTAATTTCTTCAAAATCTTTGGTGCAACTTGCCAATGTAATTGCAAAAATTGCGATGCTATATATAATTTTTTTCATGTTTTTTCTTAAAAATTAAATCCAACTTTAAAACCGATGCTTCTGCTTGTAGCATAACTCATATCTTCTACACCGCTTACAAAACCATTGCCTTGTACAGCCAATTGTTCTGGGTCAAAATGTGGATTTTCTGTAATTACAAAGAAGTTATTTCCTATTAAGGATAAATTCATGGTAGATTCCTCTTTTAAGCCCATAAAGCCAGGGTTAAAATTAAGTGTGTAGCCAACTGAAAATTGTCTTAATTTTAAAAAAGAAGCGTCGTATACATTGTTTTCTTCATGGTTTCTGTCATAAAATTGTCTGTAATAACTTTCTGGAGAAACTGCAACTGTGTTAGGTAAACCAGTGTTTATATTAACTCCTTGAGGCACAATATCGACTTCTCTATTTGCTGTTTCTGCCAATTGTCCACCAACATTTCCTAAAGCTCTTGTTCTAGAAACAATTTCGCCACCTTGTCTCCAATCAAATAAAAAGCTTGCATTCCAATTTTTATATTTGAAACGATTGTTCCAACCCAATGTAAAATCTGGATTGTAATTTCCAATTTTAATTAAATTATTGTTGGCAATGTAGCGTCCATTATCATCTAAAAGAAATTCGCCATTGTCATTTTTTTGATACCCAGTTCCATACATATCGCCAATTTGTCCACCTTCTTCTACTTGAAACCAAACCGTTTGGTTGGCACTGTCATAAATCCTGCTGTAAGCCAGTGTTAATCTACCTTCATCTTGTGGTAAATTTTTAATGATAGATTTGTTACTGGCAAAATTAAAAGTGGTATTCCATGTAAAGTTTTTAGTTCTGATCGGTGTCCCTCCTAAGATAATTTCGACTCCTGTCGTGTTTACTTCTCCACCATTTACCACTTGCTGATTGTAACCCGAAGAAATCGGAATAGGCAATGAAATTATCTGATCTTTGGTGGTATTGTTATAGTAGGTAAAATCTATATTTAATCGATCTTTAAAAAAACGAACATCTGCGCCAAATTCATAAGAAGTAGTGCTTTCTGGTTTTAAATTTGCGTTTGGTATAAAATCTTGATTGCTAAAAGTAGGTTGTCCATTAAAAGGTGTTTGCGATACAAATGCACCGGAAGTTTGATACGGATTGGTATCATTACCCACTTGTGCAACACTTGCTCTTAATTTTGCAAAAGAGATGTTTTCTGGTAATTCTGTAAAGTTAGAGAGTATAAAACTTGTAGAAACTGAAGGGTAAAAGAACGAAGTACCATCTGCAGAAAAAGGAGTGGCTAAAGCGCTAGACCAGTCGTTTCTACCAGTAATATCTACAAATAAGTAATCTTTATAACCAAATTTTGCAATACCATATAACGAGTTTATTCTCTTTTTAGATTCAAATTGAAAAACTTCTAAAGGAGATGCTGCGTTGTTTAAACTAAAAATACCAGGTTGTGCTAAGTTAGTAGTTTGAGTTTGTTTGGTGGATGCAGTTTGGTCTAATCGATTTCCACCAAAAGAGGCATCAAAAGAAAAGTCTCCAAAAGTATTGTTATAATTTAGTAAAAAATCGGTGTTTATTTCTCTGTAGAAAACATCATGTTCTGCATACGCACCGTTTTTAAAACGGTTGGAACTAAAATTACGTTTAAATTGTCTCCTTTCTGAGGAGTAATCCATTCCAGAACGTAGAGAAATACTTAAATTATCTGTGAATTTATGATTAAGGGCTATGTTACCAAAAACACGATCTCTTTTAAACGAGTTGGTATTTTCATTCAACGTAAAAAAGGGATTGTCAAAATACGTATAGTTAAAAGAATACTGTTGTACGCCTTCTAAACCTGGTTGCCAGTAATTACGCAAACTATTTATATTTAAAGATCTCGGACCCCAAGCAACCAGTGAGTAATTTGCATTTTCACTTCCATAACCATTAGAAGGTCTGTTATCACTTCCAGAATTTACATAATTGATAGAAGAAGTAATTTTTGTTTTTTCAGTTGGATTGAAATTCAATTTTAAAGCCACAGTTTTACGTTCTAAATTCACACCAGGAATAATAGATTCGCTATCTAAATCTGTAAAAGATAAACGATAAGAACCTCTTTCAAAACTGTCATTTATAGCAACGTTATTAATGGTAGTAACCCCTGTTTGATAAAAATCTTTTAAATTATCTGGGTTTGATTGGAACAAGGTAGGTGTAATCGGAATTCCAGAATACAAAGAAGTATCTGCACCACGAACCACAGTACCATCTGCTAGTGTTACAGGAGAATCAAATTGTGGAATTAAATTACCAGCATCTAATTTTGGACCCCAAGAATAACTAATTAAATCATTGGTACCGCCACCTAAACCGTCTACATAAGCAAACTGACCAGAGTTACCTTGCCCATATTCGTTTTGAAAATCTGGCAAACGAAAAGCACTGTCTAAAGTTACAGTAGAATTGATGCTAATTCCTAACCCTTTTTTCTTTTTACCATCTTTGGTTTTTATTACTATTACACCATTTGATGCTCTTGTACCGTATAAAGCAGCGGCACTTGGCCCTTTTAAAACCGTTACAGATTCAATATCATCAGGATTTACTTCCATGGCACCATTTCCAAAATCAATTTCTTGAAAACCAGCAGCAGCTTCATTGGTAAAATTAAGAATAGAATTGTTGTTTATTGGCGTTCCATCTACCACAAAAAGTGGATTGTTATTCGAAAACGAAGCTTCCCCACGAATGGTAATTTTTGAAGAAGAACCAACACCTGTTGCTCCTTGAGAAATAGTTACACCCGCCAATTTACCAGACAAATTGTCTAAAAAGTTTACGGTTTTTACCTCTGTAACATCTTTTGCTTTTATTTCTTGAACAACATAACCCAATTCTTTTGTTTTTCTATTTACCCCTAAAGCAGTTACTACAATTTCATCTAAATTTGTCTCAATTTCTTCTAATTGAACATTAATAATCGTTTGTTTTCCTACTTTTATTTTTTGAGTTTTATAGCCCAAATACGAAAAGGTTAAGATTTTATTTTCATTTAAAACTTCTATACTATACGTACCATCTATGTCAGAAGTGGTACCATTTTTAGTTGATGAAGAAATACTTACATAAGGTATTTTTTGACCGCTATTTTTATCTGTGATAACCCCAGATATTTTAATTTGTGAAAAACTGATGCTAGTAAACAACAGTAAAGTCCACATAGAAATGTGTTTCATTCAATGTAATTTTTGTGTAAAAAAAAGTTGTTTTATATATTGTTATTTATCAATATAAATGATGTGTTACGCAAAAATTAAAGGAGATCCTTTGTTGAAGTGTTGAGAAAAAAGTACGGTTTGATATTCCGTTTTTTTATGAATAAACTGTTTTTTCTCAATTTGAAAAAAAACAAAAAGTAGCTTTAAAATTGATGTTGGAATCGCTTTAAAACTATGTATAATTTTTTTGATGTCCTCTTTAGAATCTAAATCATTTAAAAGTTCTAAAAAAGAAATTTGTAATTTTTTGGTAGCTGAAATTGATGTGATACATTTCTGTAAACGACTGGTTTGCCAGGGTAATTTTAAAAAAGTTTTTTTGTTAAAAAAGGCTTTTTTAATTCCCATTAAATAAAAACCTCCATCTTTAGAAGGTCCTAATACCAAATCATTTTTTTCTAATTGATGCAAAGCAGCAATTAAATGATGCGATTTTAAGTGAGGCGTATCATTACCAATCGTAATTACATTACTAAAACCTCTATTGAAAACAGCTTCAATAGCATTTGAAAAACGTTCTCCAAAAGATTGACCAACTTGATTTTTTTCTGAAAAATGAAAGAAAGTAATTCCAGATTTTTTTACTGTTTTTAGGGTTTGTTGATTCAGTGCACTAAAAACGTCTGAAGAAAGAAATGACTTTCTTTCAGCATCTTTTTGAGCTGAATTGGCAAAAACTAAAAGGGCAGTATTATTTTTCAATCTTATATTTTAAGCAACAACTCCTTGACAACTACTTCCTGCACCAGCAGTACAACCATAACAATGTTGATTGATAATGATATTTCTATTTTGTAACAATTCTTCATTATAATCAGACACGTGTTTTACTTTGCTAGCTACTTTTAAGTTTAGCATTTGATTAAAATCACAATCATACAACCAACCATCCCAACTAATAGAAATCGTATTGGTACACATTACATTTTCTACAGCTTCTGGATTGTAAGCATCCAATAAAGAATGCATATAATCTTCGTAATTATCTGAAGCAATTAAATAGTCTAAGAATCGACTAATTGGCAAATTGGTAATGGCAAATAAACTATGAAAATCAATATCAAAATCAGCTTTTAAAGCTTTTTTGAAATCATTTTCTAAAGCTTGTTGATCTCCAGGTAAAAATGCACCTGAAGGATTGTAAACCAAATCTAATTTTAAATTAGAACCTGGCATACCATAACCCACCGCGTTTAATTCCTGTAAGGCTTTTATAGATTTGTCAAAAACACCATCACCTCTTTGTTTGTCTGTTTTTCCACGAGTCCAATGAGGCATCGAAGAAACTACGTGTACATTGTGTTTTTTAAAAAACTCTGGTAAATCGTAATATTTTTTATTGGCTCTAATAATGGTTAAATTAGAACGCACAATAAAATCTTTAATTCCTGCTTTGGATGCTTCTTCTACAAACCATCTAAAATTAGGATTCATTTCTGGTGCACCACCCGTTAAATCTAAGGTGTGTGCTTCTGTTTTTTTGATCACATCCAAACATTGTTGCATGGTTTCAACTGTCATAATCTCTTTTCTGTCTGGACCAGCATCTACATGACAATGCTCACATACTTGATTACACATATACCCTAAATTAATTTGTAGAATTTCTAACTTTTTAGGGCGCAAAGGAAAATGACCGGTTTCTTTTATTTTTTCTGCAAATGTGGGTAGTTCTCCGTCTGCAAAAATTCCGTTTGAAAGAATTTCCATTTGACGAGAAGTATTTGCTATATCGTTATTTCTTGCTTTTAATGATTTTGTAGCCATATATTATGCTGAATTTGACTCAGTATTTTTTTAGGTTCTTTAAATTTATTTACGAAGTAAACTTTGGTTTGGTTTTTTTAGATTGAACTTAAGAAATTTTATACCTGTTACATGGAATTTGTCAAAGTATTTTTTAATATAAAATTTCTAAGTTTATCGTTTTTGATATCCCAACTTTCGTTGGGATAAGCGACCTCTAAAATTTTTTAATTAGAGATCCCTGTTTTCACAGGGATAAGCGATGCACACAAAAACGTAAAAATGTTTTTGGTTCTCTGCTTACATTTCTAACTTATTTACTTTGTTCATCATCTGAACTCCATGCACTAAAGTTGCGCCACTTTTTATGGCAGCACCTACGTGAATGGCTTCCATCATTTCTGGTTTGGTAATACCTCTTTGTAGCCCATCTTTGGTGTAGGCGTCTATGCAATAAGGACATTGCTCTGTGTGTGCAACAGCTAAGGCAATTAAAGATTTTTCACGAGCCGTTAAAGCGCCTTCCTCAAAAACTTTCCCATAATAATCAAAGAATTTGTTGCCTAATTCTTCACTCCATTCTGTGATTTTGCCGAATTTTCTTAAGTCGGCTGCATCGTAATATGATTTTGACATAAAATGATTTTAATTTTTTTGAAATTGAAAGATACAAATTGTTTTTGAAGAGCAACAAGTTAAATTTCGTCTTTATTTATTGTTTAAAGACCAATCGTATTTTAAATAATTAACTTTCGCATTTGATTTAATTGCTGTGGTAGAATATTTATTTAAATAATTAATAAGTGAACCGTTTTTAGTAAAATCACCTTTAAACCAATTGAAAATTTCTGAAATCTGGACTTTCTTTCCCGTTATTTTATTTCTTGATGCATCGTTTATAAAATCTTTCATTAAAAGCTCTAATTGTTTATCAATATTTTCTTCTGTAAAAGCTTTGTTAGATAATTTGGGGCAAGAACCAGATGCACAATTTACACCTACGTGTATTCTTGGGTCAAATAAGTTTTTACGTAAAATTTCGTGTTCTATATGATCTAAGGTATACGTTTTACCACCTACTTTAGCAAAAGGAATTTTCCAAGCGGTTTTGCCATCTTTTTTAATATCCATAATAGATTTTAAAGGATAATTTTCTAAAATTAACTTGATGGTATATGCATTATAAGCATTTATCCAGAATGCTTTTTGTTTGTTCTCTGACCATGAATTGTCTGGATTTGTTTTTTGTAAATAAGAAAGATAAGTATCTATTTTTGATGCATCATCTTTAAAAGATTTGTAATCAACATTTCCTTTTTTATCTACATGTTTTTCTAATAAATTATTAAATATTGATGTTTGTGCTTTGATTTGTAAAAACACAAAAAGCATCACTAAAAGTAAACTCGTTTTTTTCATTTTTAATTGATTTATGATGGTTTAGACGCTGTATTTTAAAAGTAATTACAAAAATTACCCTAAATTTTATTTCTTATTTATGTATAGCGTTATTACTACCTATAAGAATAGTGTCATCTATTTCTTCATTGACGTCTAAATTAAATCTTTTTCTAAATGCGTATACCGCTAGATATAAAAGCGGAGTATCTAATGCTGCTATTAGTATTTTAAAAATTACACCACTTATAAAAAGGCCTAAAAAGTTTTTCCATTCTATAATTCCGAATGAACAAAGCAATACTAACACGGTTAGTGTATCTATAATTTGAGAGCTGAATGTAGAGAAGTTGTTACGTAGCCACAAATGTTTTCCTTTGGTGAGTTGTTTCCAAAAATGATAAATTTTAATGTCTATAAACTGCGCAAATAAATAAGCCAACATGGATGCTAAAACTGCCAATGGTGCTGCACCAAAAACGTTGACAAAAATACCATCGTTAACAGGAGACCAAGGTGTTGCGGGTACTTCTTTAGAAATATAAATGATTAATAATGAGAAAAATGAGGCAAAAACACCAGCAATAACAACTTCGTTTGCTTTTTTCTTTCCGTAAATTTCAGATAAAATATCTGTAATTAAAAAGGTGATGGGATAGGGCAATAAACCCACAGAGACTTCAAAGAGTTTTGTATCGAAAATCTCGATATCAAAAGGATACCAATAAAAGAATTTTTGGAATATTAAGTTAGAGGTTACCAAAGAAGCTATAAAAAGAGCTGCAAGAATTAGGTAAATTCTATTGGCAAGTAGTTTGTCTTTGTATGTCATAAAAAACGAAGTTACGAATTTTTAGGAAGTTTGAAGTTTTGTGAATTAATAATAAAGAAGCAGTAAGAAAATGAATGCTGTAGGCAAAAATGTTTAGCCCCGATTGTAGCAATTGTTTGAGCTCTTTTTGGGGAACAAAAAAGCGAGTGCGGAAAGCGGGATTAGCTTCCACTAAAAATTACTATTTTTGCCCACACAAACAACAATTATATTATTTATGAAAGCATATATTTTTCCAGGTCAAGGAGCGCAATTTACAGGAATGGGATTGGATTTGTACGAAAACTCTACTTTGGCACAAGAATTATTTGAAAAAGCAAACGATATTTTAGGCTTTTCTATTACAGACATTATGTTTGAAGGAACAGCAGAGCAATTAAAAGAAACCAAAGTTACACAACCAGCCATTTTTTTACATTCGGTAATTTTAGCGAAAGTTTTAGGCGATGCTTTTCAACCAGAAATGGTTGCAGGACACTCTTTGGGGGAATTGTCTGCTTTGGTTGCCAATGGCGTTTTATCTTTTGAAGATGGTTTAAAATTAGTTTCAAAGCGTGCTTTGGCAATGCAAAAAGCCTGTGAAATGCAAGAATCTACCATGGCAGCAGTTTTAGGTTTGGCAGATGACGTTGTTGAGGATACTTGTGCAGCAATTGATGGAGTAGTAGTAGCTGCAAATTATAATTGCCCAGGTCAATTAGTGATTTCTGGTGATGTTGAAGCTGTAAAAAAAGCTTGCGAAGTGTTAACAGAAAAAGGAGCAAAAAGAGCTTTGTTATTACCTGTTGGGGGTGCATTTCATTCGCCTTTAATGGAGCCAGCAAGAGAAGAGTTGGCGGCAGCTATAGCAACAACAACTTTTAATGAACCTACGTGTCCTGTATATCAAAATGTGGCAGCCATGGCTATTACAGATGCAGCAACCATAAAAGGAAATTTAATAGCACAATTAACCGCACCAGTAAAATGGACACAATGTATACAAGCCATGATTGCAGATGGAGGTACTGAGTTTATAGAAGTGGGTCCTGGTAAGGTTTTACAGGGCTTAATGCGCAAAATTGATAGAAGTGTTGCCGCTAGTGGGGCAAGTTTTGCTTAGTAAGAAAATAAATTTTTGATATAAACACAAAATCCCAATTTCAAAATTTGAAATTGGGATTTTTTATACTTTACTTTTTCTCTACTCTATTATCTCTTTTCTTTAAGGTTAATTCTTAATTTTCTCCGAGGTTTTATTTAATAAAATTGGCTCTCCATAACCCAATTCTTTCATTCTTTCTAACTGTGTTGCAGCATCACCAACAACTAACCAAATCATTTTATCAGGATTTACATATTTGTTTGCTAATTCTTGAATGCGTTCTTTGGTCATGTTATTTACAACAGCTTCTCTATCTTTTACATAATCTGGTTGTAAACCGTAATTGCTAATATTAGAAAGCATGTTTAGTTTTGCTCTAGAAGTCTCAAAAGCTCTTGCATTACTTTTTATTAAGAAACTTTTTGTAGTTTCTAAATCTTTATCAGTAAATGTTGTTGGGTAATCTTCTAATATTTTTTTTACTGCTTGCGCAGATTCTAACGTAACATTAGAACGTACACCACTAGAAATGGTAAATGCACCTTTTGCTTTTGTACCAGAAAACCCAGAACGAATTCCATAAGTATATCCTTTGCCTTCCCGCAATTCTTGTGTTAAACGCGATGCAAAACCACCACCTCCTAAAATATAATTCATTACAGAAGCAGGGTAAAAATCTTTATCTGTAGCTGCTAAAGCTGGGGTACCAAATTGTAAAACCGATTGTTTGGCATTCGGTATATCATAAAAATACACGGTTGGTTTTGTAGGTGCTTCTGGTGTTTTATATTCAGGTATGGTTACTTCTTTAACGTCCCATTTTTTATTTAAATCGTCTAAAGTTTCCACTACTTCTTGTTTAGAAATAGCACCAACCACTAACATTTTTGCAACCGAAGGAGAAATATAATTGTTGTAATAATTTTTTACATCCTCTAAAGTGATGTTTTCTACAGAGGCAATGGTTCCTAAAGTATTTTTAGAGCGAATATTGTCTTTACCGTAAATTAACTCGTTATAGGTATTTCTTGCTACAGAATTCGGACTTGCTTCTTGCTGACGCAAACTAGCAATGGTTGCTTTTTTTAGTAATTCAAACTCTTGAGCATCAAACCTTGGATCTAAAAGCATTTCTTTAGCAATAGCTAATGTTTTATTATAGTTTTTAGCTAGGGTAGTTCCGCTAATGGTAATATTTTCTTTACCAGAATAAATGTAAATAGATGCACCCAATTCTTGAATTGCTTCTTCTAACTCTGCAACAGTTTTGTTTTTTGTGCCTTTGTTTAATAAATCTGCAGTTAAGTTAGCAACTCCTAATTTGTCCATAGATTCTAGAAGTTGGCCTCCATCAATAGTTAAATTGAAACGTACTAAAGGAACTTCATCATTATTTATACCATATATTTTTAAACCATTATCTAAACCTGTTTCATATATTTTTGGAACAGCTAAACTTGGTTTTTCTCCATAAGGAGGTTCAATGCTTCTATCAAAAGTAGAAGGTGTTTTTTCATAAGTTGCTGCAATTTTTGGGTCGAAATTTTCTTCTGCACCAATTACTATTTTTTCTTCTACAACGTCTGCTAAGTCAGAGTTTTCTAAAGCCAGTTCTTTACTGTTTTTAGGCACAAAACTGGTAGCAATATAGTTTTTGTCTTTAATATATTTGTTGTAAACTCGCATTACATCTTCTGTAGTAACAGCTAAAGTGCTTTGTATGTCTTTCGTCACAAAACCAGGGTTACCTGTGTAGGTATTGTAAGATGCTAAATTAGTTCCTTTGCCTAAAACACTAGATAAGCTTCTGTAAAACTGTGTTTCTTGCCCTGCTTTTATTCGGTTTAAATCTTTTTTAGAAATTCCTTTTGCTTCAAATTTTGCAAAACCTTTTTTTACTCCTTCTAAAACAGCATCTAGTTTTGTATTATTAAAAGCTCTAACAGAAAGTTGTGCTTCGCCTGCCAATTCAGAGTTTCTACTATACATGCTTACATATGAAGTTAGTTTTAGTTCGTCTACTAAAACAGTATTCATGGGTGCAGATTTACCATCAGATAAATATTGAGTTAATACATCTAACGCATACGAATCTGGATGATAAGATTCTACTGTTGGCCAAACCATAGTTAATTGTGGTACTCTTGCAAAATTATCTTCGTAATATAATTTTTTAGTTTCTTTTACAACTCCTGGTTTTTTTTCTAATGCAGGAATCTCTTCACCTCTAGGGATTTCATCAAAATATTTATGTACCCACTTTGTTGCTTGTTCAATATTGATATCACCAGATAAAACTAATGTAGCATTATTAGGGACATACCATTTTTTAAAAAAGGTTTTTACATCTTGTAAAGTAGCGTTTTGTAAATCTTCTAAAGAGCCAATAACTTGCCAATTGTAAGGATGGTCTTTTGGGTATAGATTTTTACCAATTACATATTGATTATGTCCATATGGTCTGTTATCTATACTTTGTCTTTTTTCGTTTTTAACAACTTGTTTTTCCTTTGCCAAAACAGGATCTGTTACAGTGTTTATAAACCAACCTAGTTTATCGGCTTCTGCCCAAATCATTTTTTCTAAAGCATCTTTTGGTACAGTTTGTAGGTAATTTGTTCTATCTCTAGAGGTAGAGCCATTTGCCCCAGAACCACCAATTCTTGCGCTCATTTTGTCTAATCCACCTTTTCCTAAGTTTTCAGATTCTAAAAATAGTAAGTGCTCAAATAAATGAGCAAAGCCTGTTCTACCTTCAACTTCTCTTGCAGAACCCACATGTACCATTAATTCTACAGCTACAACAGGGTCTGATTTGTCTACATGAAACACCACATCTAAACCATTGTCTAGTTCAATTTTTTTGTAATTAATACTTAATTCTGGAGTCTTTTCTGCAGAAGAATCTTTACAAGCCACTAATAGAGCTGTAGCTATAAATAATAGAAATAATTTTTTCATACTCGGTTGATTTTAAAAATTTAAAATTACAAATATGATGGCATATTTTATAGGATGGTAAGTGTTAAATAAAACGTAAAAAAAATCTCAAAACTAAGTTTTGAGATTTTTGAATTTTATTTTGCTAATACGCAATCTTCACAATCTTTTATTTCACCATAATAGGTTTCTCTATATTTATGTAAAGTTTTTAGATTGATAAGATTTAAAACGGTCTTTTTTATATAAGTCACTTTCGTGTTTAAAGTGCCCATTTTTACGGTATGACGTTGTTCTAATCTTGTTTCTCTTTTAATTTTAATCAGTTTCATTGGGTTCTTTTATCATTAGTAATATATTTACAAAGTTACTTGTAATGAGGGTCAATGTCAATAAATACGATGTAAAATATTGAAAATCAGATAAAAAATACAGATATGAAAAAAAGAACCCCTTATTTTTACAGATATGTTAACAGATATTTGTATTAGTTAAAATATAATAAACTAAAAAAGTGTGTTTTTTACTAAAAAGTGCGCAAAAAACATCAAAAATCATGAAAAACATCTAAAAAACACCCCATTTCTGCTTAAAATGAAGTTTTTTGTAAAATAATTAACTTACAAAATTATTAATAGTTTCTGTGATAAATTCTAATTGTTCATTCTCTAACTCAGTGTGCATAGGTAAAGAAATTACGGTTTCTATTAATTTATTGGTAACAGGAAAATCACTTTCTTTATAACGAGAATCTGTATAAGCTTTTTGCGCATGCAGTGCTACGGGATAATAAATGGCATTTGGTATCCCTTTTTCTAGCAAATGTTTGTGCAAAGCATCTCTTTTACCATTGGTAATTTGTAAGGTATATTGATGAAAGACATGACAATCGCAGACGTCACAAATTTGACCACAACTATTGGTTGCATTCGATTTTGTAGTGGGTGTAATTATATTTGCGTTGTTTTTAAAAGCGTTGTTGTAAAAACGAGCTGCATTTCTTCTAGCATTACAATAGTTATTCAAGTTAGGTAACTTTGCTTTTAAAACACCAGCTTGTATAGAGTCTAATCTCGAATTTACGCCTACTACATCATGGTAATATCTTGTGTACATTCCGTGGTTTACAATACCTCTAATAGTATGTGCCAATGCATCATCATTGGTAAAAATAGCTCCACCATCACCATAACAACCTAAGTTTTTAGAAGGAAAAAAAGAAGTGGTACCAACATTACCAATAGTACCTGCTTTTTGTTTTTTACCGTTTTTAAAAGTATAGTTGGCACCAATGGCTTGTGCATTGTCTTCTATCACAAATAAATTATGCTCTTTAGCAATTTCCATAATAGCATCCATATTGGCAACTTGCCCAAATAAATGTACAGGTACAATTGCTTTTGTTTTAGGAGTAATTGCCTTTTTTAAAGCGTCTATATCAATATTAAAAGTATTGGCATCTACATCAACTAAAACAGGTGTTAATTTTAACAAAGCAATTACTTCTACTGTGGCTGCAAATGTAAAATCTGCGGTAATTACTTCATCACCTTGTTCTAAACCCAAACCCATCATTGCAATTTGCAAGGCATCTGTACCATTTGCACAAGGTATTACATGTTTTACATCTAAATATTTTTCTAAATCTGCTTGAAATTCGTGCACCAAAGGACCATTTATATAAGCAGAAGTATTTAAAACTTGTTCTATAGAACTATTTACATCTTCTTTAATTTTTGCATATTGACCTTGTAGGTCTACCATTTGGATTTTTTTCATGAAGTAGTCATTTTAAATACACATCAAAAATACAATATAAATCTATTATCTTTGAATATATCAAACAGATTTCCATGAAAATATTGAAAAAAATTTTTGTATTCCTATTATTGCTTTTATGTGCTTTAACTGTATTTATTTGGTTGTATACAAACGCATTAAAACCAAATTATAAAGGTGAAATTGATTTAGAAAATTTAAAGGATGAGGTTACCATTCATTTTGATGAGATTGGAGTACCACATATCAATGCTAAAAATCAAGAAGATGCTTATGTGGCTTTGGGTTATGTGCATGCGCAAGACAGATTGTGGCAAATGGAATTGATAAGAAGAATTGCCCCTGGTAGATTGTCGGAAATTTTTGGGAAGGATTTATTAAAAACAGATCTGTTTTTTAGTGGTTTGGGTATTGAAGAAGCAGCGGCAAAAACCATAGAGAACCTAGATAAAAATTCTGAAGCTTACCTTTTAACACAGAAATATTTAGATGGAATTAATCAATTTATAGAAGAAGGTCCAACCCCAATAGAGTTTCGTTTAGTGGGAGTCAAAAAAGAAAAGTATACCATTAAAGACGTATATAATGTGTTTGGTTATATGGCATTTAGTTTTGCTGTTGCACATAAAACAGATCCTTTGCTTACAGATATCAAAGAGAATTTAGGAGATGCTTACATCAACGAGTTGATGAGTTCTTATCATAAAAACTTAACCATTAATAAAACGTTAGTAAACCCTTTAAAATCTAATTTATCTAAAGAAGTTAGTCATATTATGGATGCTTTACCAGTTTCTACATTTATAGGAAGTAACTCTTGGGTAATTGGTGCAGAAAAAACTAAAAACGGAAAAGTTATTTTTGCTAACGATCCTCATATTGGATATTCTCAGCCTTCAGTTTGGTATCAAAATCATATAAAAACACCCGATTTTGAAATTTACGGATTTAATATT
>NZ_CBFHJT010000014.1:23873-30774 GCF_965656025.1 Polaribacter sp. | reverse complement strand
AATGTTGGCAAATGACGATTTGAACTTTTATGTGGAAAAAAATAACCCCAATAATAATTTAGAATACAAAACAGAAAATGGTTTTTTAAAATATGATTTGATCGAGAAAACCATAAAAATTAAAAATGAAACAGACACCACTTTTGTAGTAAAAGTAAGTAAACACGGTCCTATAATGAATGGCTTGGTAACGCATATTAATGACGAAAGACCAATAGCTATGAATTGGATTTATACCCAATTAGAAAATAAAACTTTAGATGTTGCTTTTGGGATGAGTCATGCAACTTCTTTTAATACCTTTAAAAATTCAGTAGAAAAAATACATGCACCAGGTTTAAATGTAATGTATGGTGATGCAAAGAATAACATCGCTTGGTTTGCGTCCGCCAAATTATATCAATTGAGAGAAGGTGTATCATCAAAATTATATTTAGAGGGTGCTTCTGGCGATGATGAAATTTTAGAGATTTTACCTTTTGATGAAAATCCGAAAGCCATAAACCCGAGTTCTAATTATGTATATTCTGCAAATCATCAGCCAGATTCTGTAAGAGGAAAATTGTATCCAGGATATTATCAACCAGAAGATAGGTCTAAAAGAATAGTAACTTTATTAGAAGTTAAAAATAATTTCACTAAACAGGATGTTGCTAAAATGACCTATGATGTAACTTCATCTGTTGTACCAGAAATTGCTGCTAATTTGTTGAAAAGTGTTGATTTTGTTTCTTTAAATCCATCACAAAAAAAAGCTTTTGAAATTTTAAAAAACTGGAAAGGAATTTATGTAAAAGATGCAATAGGGCCAACCATTTATAATCGTTTTTTATATGAGTTTTTGGTAGCTACCTATAAAGATGAAATTGGAAATCAGTTTGATTTGTTTATAAATTCTCAATTACAAGATCAAGTTTTAACAACACAACTTACAAGAGAAAATTCTGTTTGGTGGGATGATATTTCTACTAAAAATAAAGTGGAAACAAAAGAAGAAATTATTACAGCATCTTTTAAAAAGGGATTTAAATTTTTAGAAAATCAATTGGGTACGAATGTAGAAGTTTGGACTTGGGACAGAGTGATTTCTGTAGAACATGAACATGCAATTGGAAAAGCTGGTGGTGTTTTACGTAGCTTATTTAATGTAGGGCCCTTTAAAACAATTGGTGGTAATGAGGTTATTAATAACCAAATATTTAAACTAGACAGTACTGGGATTTACAAGGTAACTGCAGGTCCATCTACAAGAAGAGTTATAGATTTTTCTGATGTAGAAAATAGCTTGTCAATTTTACCAACAGGACAATCAGGTAGCTTGTTTAGTAAACATTATAAGGATCAAACAGAAAAATATTTAAATGGCCAGTTTATAAAAATGAAATTAAACCAAAAAGAAATTGAAAATAGTAAAAATGTTTTGGTATTAAAACCTAAGAAAGAGTAGTAACTAAAATGCCAACAAATACAATTGTAATAACTATATTGTTAAAATGGTGTCCATGTAAATCATAATGATTTTTCGATTTTTCAATTCCAAAAACATATTCTTAATATTTAAATTTTGGTTTGTTAAAAATGGTTCTCCAAATAGTGCCATATAACCATCTGATTGAGCCGCCAATATAATTACAAATTAGCCAAAATACTCCAATTCCAAAAAACTCTTCCATAATAAATACCTAAGAAATAACTAAGGCATTTTTTGTAGTTTTTTATTCATCACTAAAAACCATAAAGGTGGTATTAAAGTAAGTAACATCATACCAGGATAACCTGTTGGCATTTGCGGACTTTCTGGTACAGATTTTAAAAGTTGATAATGTTTAGCTCCATTGTAATGATGATCTGAATGTCTGCTCAAATTAAAAAGTAAAATTTTGCCAACTGGATGATTAGAATTCCAAGAATGACTCCTTTTTACTCTTTCATAACGCCCATGTTTATTCTGCTTTCTTAGCAATCCATAATGTTCTATGTAATTAACGGTTTCTAATAATAAAATGCCAATTATGGTTGCTAAAACAAAACCAATAGTTACAAAAGAACCATAGAAATAAAAGATACTACCTAATAATAAGATATTACAAATTGTATAAATTAACATTCTGTTTTGTGGGTGAAACCAATTTCTGTTTACGCTTTTCATTCTATTGTTTTCTAAAACCCAAGCTTGGTAGTAGCTTGTAAAATGAGATCTTATCCAAAAAGTGAAAATCCACTCGTTTTTTCTTGCTGTGGCTGCGTCTTTTGGTGTGGCTACGTTAAAATGATGACCTCCATTATGATAGGGTAAAAAATGAGTGTTTAAAGAGCTTAATAATAATGATTCTCCAATAAGTTCATCAAACCTATTATTTCTGTGCCCTAACTCGTGCCCAACATTAATACCAATAACACCACACATAATTCCCATAGCTAAAACCCTTCCAATAATTTCAAAAGTTGCCAAATTATCTTGCTGAATACTACTAAAAAACAGTATTAAAAAAACAAATTGAATGGGAAGCATAAGGTATAGTAAATAAGTATAAAGTTTATTTGCCTTCTCAATTTTTTCTTCTTCTGTAGTATAATTATTTTTACTTGGTTTTATAAAAAGTTCTAAAAAAGGGATCAATCCAAAAACAAAAAATAAAGGCAAAAAAGTAAGCCAACCCTTATTTGTAAATGCTATATAAGTGGTAAATGGAATTAATAAAACAGTAAAATATTTAAGTGCTTTCATTAAGAAATTATTTTTTAAAGATAGCTTTTACTTACATGCGTTCCAAATAACATCTTTAGGTGTTGGAGCAATAATTTTAATATTTTCTTTAGAAACAGGATGTACAAATTCGATTTTTCTGGCGTGTAAAGAAATACTACCATCTTTATTAGATCTTGCAAAACCATATTTTAAATCGCCTTTAATTGGGCATCTAATATTTGCTAATTGTGTTCTAATTTGATGATGTCTGCCAGTTTCTAAATCAATTTCTAAAAGTGTGTAAGTATCTAGTTTTTTCAAAAGGATGTAATGCAAAATGGCTTTTTTGCTTCCTTCAATTTCTTTTTTGTAGACAAAAGACTTATTTTTTTTTGGATCTTTTTTTAGAAAATTTGTTAAAGTGTCTGAGGTTTTTTTAGGAGAATTTTTAACCAATGCCCAATAAGTTTTGTTGATGGTTTTCTCTCGCAACATTTTATTTAATCTTTCTAAAGCTTTAGAAGTTCTCGCAAAAATTACAATGCCAGAAGTGGGTCTGTCTAACCTGTGTACAGTGCCAATAAAAACATTGCCTGGTTTGTTGTATTTGTCTTTAACGTACTCTTTTACAACTTCGTTTAAAGGTTTGTCACCGGTTTTATCACCTTGTGTAATGTCCCCAGCTCTTTTATTTACAATGATTATATGATTGTCTTCAAATAAAACCTGTAAGTTGTCTTTAGTGGTATGCATTTTTTTGTGATACTTTGAGCGTAGTCAAAAGTTCTTTTATTTAAAATCTTTGGCAACGTCTTCATTAACGCCATCAATAAAATCTAAAAACTCTTTTCTACCAAACCCAGTAGAAGAAGAGGTGATGAATGATGTTGGTAAAGCCTCCCAATAATTCAATAATTTCTTTTTGTAAGAAGTAATTTGCTTATTTAATTTAGAGCTACTTAATTTGTCTGCTTTTGTAAAAACAATGCAAAAAGGAATTTGATTTTCGCCTAAAAATTGCATAAAATCTAAATCTACTTTTTGTGGGTCGTGTCTAGAATCTATCAACACAAAAGTACAAACCAATTGTTCTCTTTCTTTAAAGTAGTTTTCTATAAAGTACTGAAAAATAACTCTTTTCTTTTTAGAAACTTGTGCATATCCATAGCCAGGTAAATCTACTAAAAACCAAGAATCGTTTATTTTAAAGTGATTGATTAGTTGCGTCTTACCAGGTTTTCCAGAAATTTTAGCTAAGTCTTTACGTTCCATCAACATGTTAATTAATGATGATTTCCCTACGTTAGAACGCCCTATAAAAGCGTATTCTGGTATTCTATCTTTAGGTGCATTGATAACATTACTGTTACTCATTACAAATTCTGCAGACTTTATTTTCATTGCCTAAATGTTTCTATCCGTAAACCATTTGTGTAGAATTGTGTTAAATTCTTCTGGTCTTTCCATCATTGCTGCATGTCCACATTTATCAATCCAAAATAAATCAGAATTCGGTAAAAGTTTATGAAAATCATCAGCAACTTCAGGAGGTGTTACAGCATCTTGTTTACCCCAAATAATACAGGTTGGTAATTTCATTGCTGGTAAATCTTTTGCCATATTGTGTCTAATTGCACTTTTGGCAATTGCTAAAGTTCGTATTACAGAATTTCTGTCATTTACAATTTTAAAAACGTCGTCAACCATTTCTTTAGTTCCAATGGCAGGATCGTAAAAAACGCTTTTTGTTTTTTGTTCTATATATTCATAGTTTCCTCTTTTTGGAAAACTATCTCCCATTGCTTTTTCGTACAAACCAGAACTACCAGTTAAAACAAGTGCATCTACTTTTTGTTGATAATGTTTTGTAAAATACAATGCAATATGGCCACCCAATGAATTACCTAGTAAAATAGCAGAATCTATGTTTTTAAATTCCATAAATTCTTTTAAAAATAGTGCTAAGTTTTTAACGTTGGTTTTTAATAATGGTAAAGAATATAAAGGCAATTCAGGTATTAAAACCTTATAGCCATTACTGGAAAAATGATTAAAAGTTTCTTTAAAATTACTTAAAGTACCCATTAAACCATGTAAAACTATAATTGCAGGCCCTTCTCCTTCTTCTACATACGTAAATTTCCCTTCAGTTTTTAGCTTATCAGTCATTGTTCAATTCATTTTACTTATGCGCAAATGTAGTTCTTTTTTATAAAATACATAATCTTTTCATAAATGTCTCTTTTTCAATTTTTAAGGGAATTTTTAGTAGCTCGCGTTTAAAAAAGTAAATATTTATTAACAATGTGGTAAAAAGTGGTGAAAAGTGGTAAATTTTATATATTTTTGAAATCAACAATATTCCATTTTTTAGAGGTGATAAATTTAATTGGCACATACGAATGTAAAGCAGACACTAAGGGTAGGGTCATGTTTTCTGCGGCTTTAAAAAAGCAATTGCAGCCAGTTATTAATGAGGGGTTTGTAATAAAAAGAGCTGTTTTTCAACCATGTTTAGAGTTGTACACCATGCAAGAGTGGATGTTGATGATGGAAAAAATTAACAAGCTGAACCGATTTGTAAAAAAGAATAATGATTTTATTAGAAGGTTTACAGCTGGTGTAAAAACGGTAGAGTTTGATGCTACTGGTAGAATTTTAATACCAAAAGATTTGTGTGGATTTGCTTCCATAAAAAAACAGGTGGTATTGTCTTCTGCTGTAAATATTATTGAAATTTGGGATAAAGATAATTATGAGAAAGCTATCGATGATGCAGCGTTAGATTTTGCTGATTTGGCAGAAGAAGTAATGGGTAATACAAGTGTAGATGAGTTATCATAATCCAGTTTTATTAGAAGAAAGTATAGATGCTTTAGCAATTAAAGCAGATGGTATTTATGTGGATGTAACGTTTGGAGGTGGAGGTCATTCGAAAGAGATTTTAAAAAGATTGGGTAGCAATGGTAAGTTGTTTGCTTTTGATCAAGATCCAGATGCTTTGGCAAATGTGATAGATGACGAAAGATTTCAATTAATACCAGAAAACTTTAGATTCATTTCTAGGTTTTTAAGGTTTCATGGGGTTAGGAAAGTAGATGGAATTTTAGCTGACTTAGGAGTTTCATCACATCAATTTAACGAAGCAGAAAGAGGTTTCTCTATTCGTTTTGATGGTGATTTAGATATGAGAATGAATCAAAAATCTAAAATATCTGCTAAGGAAATTGTAAACAATTATTCAGAAGAAAAATTAGCAGAAATATTATTTCTCTATGGAGAGTTAAGAAACTCTAGAAATATTGCAAAAACAATTGTAGAGAGTAGAGAAGAAAATAAAATTGAAACTAGTTTTCAATTAAAAAGTGTGTTACAAAAATATTTGCCGAAGGCTAAAGAGCATAAAATTTTAGCACAAATATTTCAAGCATTTAGAATAGAAGTAAATGAAGAGTTAGAGGTTTTAAAAGAGTTTTTACAGCAAACACCTAATTTGTTAAATGAAGAAGGTAGGTTAAGTGTAATTTCTTATCACTCTTTAGAAGATAGATTGGTAAAAAGATTTATAAGAACAGGATTGTTTAGTGGCGAGCCCGAAAAGGATTTTTTTGGAAACACGAGTGAACCGTTACAGAAAGTTGGAAAGTTGATAGTACCTACCCCAAAGGAAATTAACACAAACAACAGGGCTCGCAGCGCTAAACTTAGAATTGCAACATTAAAAAAACAAAATGTCTAAAGTAAAAAAAGGTATTTATAGCTTTTTAAGAGGTAGTTTTCTAACAGACGAATCTGCTTTAAAAAATTGGAAAGTGATTTTTTTTATTGTTTTTCTGTTGTTAATAATGATTACAAGCTCTCACAATGCAGATAAAAAAGTAATAAAAATTGCAGAGTTAAATAAACTCAAAAGAGAGTTGAGAGCAGAGTCTTTAGATACAGAAACAATTCTTACAAGAATGGAAATGGAGTCTAGTATCAGAAGAAAAGCAATAGAAAGAGGCTTATCTCCTTCAGAAACCCCTCCAAAAAAAATAAAAGTAACTATTAAAAGGTAATTAAAATTGGCAACTCATAAAAAAAGCATTCTTACAAAATTCTACTGGATAGTTGCTTTTATGGCGCTCTTTTTATTTGCAATTGTCTTTAGGGTTGTAAATCTGCAACACGTGCATGGAGATGCGTATAGAAAATTGGCAACAGAGTTGACCA
>NZ_CBFHJT010000014.1:14179-23776 GCF_965656025.1 Polaribacter sp. | reverse complement strand
TGGTTTTATTGCAAAACATAGAACAGAACGTGCGCATCCTATAGGTAAAATAGCAGAAAGAACCATTGGTTATGATGATTTTAGAGGAGAAGCTGGAATAGAAGGTGCTTTTGCAGATTACATGCAAGGTGAAAACGGTTTAAGGTGGGAACAAAAAATAGCAAAAAATCAATGGAAACCCATAACGGACTATAACGAAAAAGAACCTGTAGATGGGCATGATGTTATCACTACTATAGATGTAAATATACAAGATATAACTCATCATGCATTGTTGGCAAGGTTAGAGTATTTTGAGGCAGATCATGGTTGTGCTGTTGTTATGGAAACAGCTACTGGAGAAATTAAAGCCATTTCTAATTTAGGTAGAACTTCTAAGGGGAAGTATTACGAAAAAAGGAATTATGCAGTTTGGGAAAGTCATGAACCTGGTTCTACTTTTAAATTAGCAAGTTTAATGGCGGCTTTAGATGATAAAGTAATAGATACAGCCACAGTTGTAGATACAGAAAAAGGCAGAATTTACATTCATGGTTCAAAGGTAGAAGATTCTCATAGAGGGGGTTATGGTAAAATTTCGGCAGCTAGAGCTTTTGAAGTTTCTTCTAATGTGGGTATTGTTAAGTTGATAAAAAAACATTACGATCATCAACCAGAAAAATTTATAGAAAAATTAGAAAACTATGGTTTTACAAAACCAGTTGGATTTCAAATAAAAGGAGAAGGGAAACCTGTAGTGCCAAAACCATCAGACAAAAGATGGAATAAAATTTCTTTAGAATGGATGTCTTGGGGTTATGGTATTTCAGTTACACCAATGCAAACATTAATGTTTTATAACGCTGTTGCAAATAATGGTGTTATGGTAAAACCGCGTTTTATAAAAGAAGTAAAAAGGCAAGATAAGGTTGCAAAAGTTTTTGATGTAGAAGTGGTAAATCCAAAAATAGCTTCTCAAGAAACCTTAGATAAAATTAAAAAAATTATGGAGAATGTAGTCATAAAAGGAACTGCAGATAATATCTATTCTCCTAATTTTTCTATGGCAGGTAAAACGGGTACTGCAAAAAAATATTTACCAAAACATGTTGATGAAGATGGTAAAACTATTGCAGCTGGGTATTCTAATAAACATTATGTAGCTTCCTTTGCTGGTTTTTTTCCTGTAGAAAATCCTAAATATTCTTGTATTGTGGTAATTCATGATCCTAAAAAAGAAAAAGGATATTACGGAGCAACAGTTGCTGGACCTGTTTTTAAAGAAATTGCTCAAAAAATATACACAACAACGCCTATAGATAAGCAATCTGTAGAAGATACGATACAGTTTGCAGAAATAGATAAGGCGTATCAAAAGTACAATTCTCTTTTAAGTAAAAATTATACAATAGTACCAAATGTAAAAGGTATGTCTGCCATGGATGCATTGTCTTTACTAGAAAATTTAGGTTTAAAAGTAAAAATTAATGGTGTAGGAAAAGTGCAATCTCAATCACTTAAAAATGGAGAAAGATTAGAAAAAGGAAAAACAATTACATTAAAACTGTCTTAAGCTGAAAAATTTAAAAGACATATTATATAAGGTTGCTATAGAACAAGTTTTTGGAAGTACAAACAACCAAATAAATAGCCTTGTTTTCGACTCTAGAAAAGTTACAAAAAACGATGTTTTTGTGGCTCAAAAAGGAGTGGCTGTTAATGGTCATTTATTTATAGACAAAGCTATAGATTTAGGTGCAAGTGTAATTATTTGTGAAGATATTCCAGCATCCAAAAAAGAAGGAATTACTTATGTAGAAGTAAATGACTCTAGTGTTGCTTTGGCAATAATGGCTTCAAATTACTATAACAATCCTTCAGATAAAATGCCTTTAATTGGTGTTACAGGTACCAATGGAAAAACAACAATCGCATCACTTTTATATCAGTTATTTAAAAAAGCAGGTTATAAAGTTGGGTTATTATCTACAGTAAAAATTTTGGTTGATGATGTTGAGTTTAAAG
This sequence comes from Polaribacter sp., assembly GCF_965656025.1. Classification (GTDB taxonomy): domain Bacteria; phylum Bacteroidota; class Bacteroidia; order Flavobacteriales; family Flavobacteriaceae; genus Polaribacter. The sequence goes on along the minus strand of NZ_CBFHJT010000014.1, from coordinate 21,772 downwards.
CAACACATACCACACCAGATTCTGTGACCATCAACTCTTATTTAGACAAAATGTTGGCTGGAGGTGTAGATTATTGTTTTATGGAAGTGAGTTCTCATGGTATTCATCAAAAAAGAACAGAGGGTTTGCATTTTGCTGGTGGTATTTTTACGAATCTTTCTCATGATCATTTAGATTATCATGAAACTTTTGCAGAATACAGAGATGTAAAAAAACAGTTTTTTGATGGATTGCCAAAATCTGCTTTTGCACTTACCAATATAGACGATAAAAACGGCAACTATATGTTGCAAAATACCAAAGCAACCAAAAAAACATACGCTTTAAAAACCATAGCAGATTTTAAAGCAAAGATTTTAGAAAAGCAATTATCAGGAACTTTAATTACTGTGGATGGTATAGAAGTTTGGACCAAGTTAATTGGTGTTTTTAATATTTACAATTTAACCGCAATTATTGCAACAGCAGAATTATTAGGATTAGAAAAATTAGAGGTTTTAACAATTGTTAGCCAGTTAGAAAGTGTAAGTGGTCGATTTGAGTATGTAATTTCTGATGACAGTGTTACTGCAATTGTAGATTATGCACACACACCAGATGCATTAAAAAATGTTTTAGAAACTATTAATGATATTAGAACAGGTAACGAAAATTTAATTACGGTGGTAGGTTGTGGTGGAGATAGAGACAAAACAAAAAGACCAAAAATGGCACACATTGCCTCGCAATTAAGCAACCAAGTGGTGTTTACATCAGACAATCCAAGAACAGAAAATCCGCAAACAATTTTAGATGAAATGGAAGCAGGTGTTGCTCCAGAAAACTATAAAAAAACAATTACAGTTTTAAATAGAAAACAAGCTATTAAAACAGCTTGTAAGTTTTCCGCAGCAGGAGATATCATTTTAATTGCTGGTAAAGGACATGAAAATTATCAAGAGATAAATGGAGAACGCACTCATTTTGACGATTTAGAAGAAATTACAAACTGTTTTAATCAACTAAAAAACCAATAAAAATGCTGTATTATTTATTTCAATATTTAGAAAGTCAATTTAGTTTTCCTGGAGCTAGTGTGTTTCAGTTTATTACGTTTAGAGCAGCAGCAGCGTTTATTTTATCTTTATTAATCTCTGCAATTTACGGGAAGAGAATTATAAGATTTTTACAAAAAAAACAAGTAGGAGAGTCTATTAGAGACTTAGGTTTAGAAGGGCAGGTACAAAAAGCAGGTACCCCAACAATGGGTGGTATCATTATCATTTTAGCCACTTTAATTCCAGCTTTATTGTTAGCAAAATTAGACAATATTTACATCATCATCTTATTAATTACCACAGTTTGGATGGGGTTAATCGGTTTTTTAGATGATTATATAAAAGTATTTAAAAAAGACAAAGCAGGTTTAAAAGGGAAATTTAAAGTACTAGGTCAAATTGGTTTAGGAGTAATAGTAGGTTCTATGCTGTATTTTAATGAAAACGTAACCATTAAAGAACAATTGCCAGTACAACAACAGGTAGTTAAAGAAAATGGTAGAAAACAGGTTTTTGGAGAGGCGCATAAATCTACAAAAACAACGGTTCCTTTCTTTAAAAATAACGAGTTAGATTACTCTAAAGCACTCAGTTTTTTAGGCGATGGTTACGAAAAGTATGGATGGATTATTTTTATATTCATTACCGTTTTTATTGTTACAGGTGTTTCTAATGGAGCCAATTTAACAGATGGTATCGATGGTTTGGCAGCAGGCTCATCAGCGATTATGGTAGTGACATTGGCGGTTTTTGCTTGGGTTTCTGGTAACATCATTTTTGCAGATTATTTAGATGTAATGTATATACCAAACTCTGGTGAAATGACGGTTTTTATCCTTGCCTTTGCAGGTGCATTAATTGGTTTTCTTTGGTACAATACCTATCCAGCACAAATTTTTATGGGCGATACAGGTAGTTTAACCATTGGCGGTATTATAGCAGTAATTGCAATTTCTATTAGAAAGGAATTATTATTGCCAATTTTAGCGGGAATTTTTGTGGTAGAAAACTTATCGGTTATCCTGCAAGTTTCTTGGTTTAAATACACCAGAAAGAAATTTGGAGAAGGTAGAAGGATTTTTAAAATGTCTCCTTTGCATCACCATTATCAAAAATTGAGTTATCACGAAAGTAAAATTGTAGTCCGTTTTTGGATTGTTGGAATTTTATTGGCTGTATTAACCATTGTAACCTTAAAATTAAGATAATTTTTTTTAGCATAAATGAAACACCAAGATGTACATAAAAACAATAAAAACTCTTTAAATAAAGAGCAGAAAGTTGTTGTGCTTGGTGCAGGAGAGAGTGGTGTAGGAGCAGCTATTTTAGCAACACAAAAAAACTATCAAGTTTTTGTTTCTGATAAAAATGAAATAACAAATAAATACAAACAAATTCTAAACAATCATAAGATTGATTTTGAAGAAAAAAAACATACAGCAAACAAAATTTTAAATGCAGATGTCGTAGTTAAAAGCCCTGGCATACCAGACAATGTTTCTTTGATTTTAAAATTGAAAGAAAAACAGATTCCTGTTATTTCAGAGATTGAATTTGCGGCTCAGTTTACAGAAGCAACCATTATTGGTATTACAGGTTCTAATGGAAAAACAACAACAACATTATTAGCACATCATATTTTAAAAAACGCTGGTCTAAATATTGGTGTTGCTGGTAATATTGGGCAGAGTTTTGCAACACAAGTTGCTACACAAAATTTTACAAATTATGTGTTAGAATTAAGTAGTTTTCAATTAGATGGTATTCAAAAATTTGCACCACATATTGCCATAATTACCAACATAACACCAGATCATTTAGATAGATATGACTATGATTTTAACAAATATATTTCATCAAAATTTAGGATAACAAAAAACCAAACAGAAAACGATTTTTTAATCTACGATGCAGATAATTCTGCTATCACAAACTGGTTAGAAGATAATAAAACTGCAGCAAAACGGATTCCTTTTTCATTAGAAAAGAAGTTAGATTTTGGTGCATACATCAAAGACAATATAGTCAACATAAACATTACAAAAGATACAATACACATGCCAACATCAACCTTATCAATCAAAGGAAAACACAATACAAAAAACGCAATGGCAGCAACCATGGCTGCGCAATTGCTAAAAGTAAGAAAAGAAACCATTAAAGAAAGTTTAGAAAACTTCGAGGGTGCAGAACATCGCCTTGAAAATGTTGCAAAAATTAAAGGAGTAGAATATATTAATGATTCTAAAGCTACCAATGTAAATGCTACTTTTTATGCGTTAGAATGTATGGACAAGCAAACCATTTGGATTGTTGGTGGTGTAGACAAAGGAAATGATTATACAGATTTACTTTCTTTGGTAAGAGAAAAGGTAAAAGCCATTGTTTGTTTAGGTGTTGATAATCAAAAAATTAAAGACACATTTGGCAATGTTGTAGATATTATAGTAGAAACTGCGGGTGCAGAAGAAGCAGTAAAAGTTTCTTATAAGTTAGCAGAAAAAGGAGAAGCTGTTTTGTTATCGCCTGCTTGTGCAAGTTTCGATCTTTTTAAAAATTACGAAGACAGGGGTTGGCAATTTAAAAACGCAGTAAAAAGTCTTTAAAAACTATTGAATTAATTTAAGAGGTCATTTTATCCTCAAAAACCAAAAACTAAAATTGAAAACCATTTTTAAACATATTAAAGGAGATAAAACCATTTGGGCTATTGTTGCTATTTTGGCTATTTTCTCTTTTATGCCAGTCTATAGCGCAAGTACAAACTTGGTCTATGTAGTGGGTAATGGTTCTACATTAGGGCATTTGGTAAAGCATGCAGTTTTGTTAATTTTGGGTTTTGCCATTATTTATGCTGTTCATAAAGTACCCTACAGATATTTTTCTGGAGGTTCTGTAATTATGTTGCCTATTGTTATTATTCTTTTAGGAGTAACCTTGGCACAAGGCACTACTATTGGAGGTGCTAATGCAAGTAGGTGGATCCGTATTGGAGGTATAGGTTTTCAAACATCTACGTTAGCAGGCTTAGTCTTAATGGTGTATGTAGCTAGATATTTGGCAAAAAATAAAGAGAAAAAGATTCAGTTTAAAGAAAGTGTTTGGCAGCTTTGGTTGCCAGTTTTTGCAGTTTTAATTTTAATATTACCAGCCAACTTTTCTACAACAGCCATCATATTCTCTATGATTTTGTTAATTACTTTTATTGGTGGATATCCTTTAAAATATATTGGCTTGGTTTTAGGTACAGGTTTGGTAGCGCTTACTTTTTTTGTATTGATAGCCAAAGCTTTTCCAGATGCAATGCCCAATAGGGTGCAGACTTGGCAAAATAGAATAGAAAATTTTTCTCAAGAAGGTGGTAAGGAATCTTACCAAGTAGAAAAAGCAAAAATAGCCATTGCAACAGGAGGTTCTTTTGGTGTTGGTCCAGGTAAAAGTGTACAGAAAAACTTTTTACCACAATCGTCATCAGATTTTATTTTTGCAATTATTATAGAAGAATATGGTTTAGTAGGTGGTTTTATCATCGTTTCTATATACTTTTTATTACTCTTTAGAATTTTTATAGTGATAAAAAATACAACCACCATTTTCGGAACATTACTAGTTTTAGCTGTAGGAATTCCTATTGTTTTTCAGGCAACAATTAATATGGCTGTTGCTACAAATTTGTTTCCTGTTACTGGGCAAACATTGCCGTTAATTAGTAGTGGTGGTACTTCTATTTGGATGACCTGTTTTGCCTTAGGTATGATTTTAAGTGTGAGTGCAACCAAAACAGTTACAGAAGAAGAAATTTTAGATGATAACCCTTTAGATATTTTGCATGAAACAATCGATTAACATATTAATTTCTGGAGGTGGCACAGGTGGGCATATTTACCCAGCAATTGCGATTGCAAACGAAATAAAAGCTCGTTTTCCTGATGCTAACTTTTTATTTGTGGGTGCCAAAGATAAAATGGAAATGGAAAAAGTACCACAAGCAGGTTATAAAATAGAAGGTTTGTGGATTTCTGGTATCCAAAGAAAATTAACTAGAAAAAATCTATCATTCCCTTTTAAGTTGATGAGTAGTTTATGGAATGCGAATAAAATAATTAAAAAATTTAAACCCAATATTGCTATTGGTACAGGTGGTTTTGCAAGTGGGCCAACTTTAATTATGGCAAATAGAAAAAACATACCAACATTAATACAAGAGCAAAATTCTTATCCTGGTATTACCAATAAATTATTAAGTAAAAAAGCCAATAAAATTTGTGTTGCTTACGATAATTTAGAGCGTTTTTTTCCAAAAAATAAAATAGTTAAAACAGGAAATCCTGTAAGACAAGATTTATTAAGTATACACTCTAAAAAAGAACAAGCAATAGATTTTTTTAAGTTAGATAAAAAGCAAACCACCATTTTAGTGTTAGGAGGTAGTTTAGGTGCCAAAAAAATAAATGAGCTTATAGAAAGTAACTTAGACTTTTTTAAATCTCATAATATTCAAATTATTTGGCAATGTGGTAAGTTGTATTTCAATGATTATAAAAGATACAATGAGGTTCAAAACGTTCAAGTACATCAGTTTATAAATAAGATGGATTTTGCATACGCAGCAGCAGATATCATTATTTCTAGAGCGGGTGCAAGTTCAGTGTCAGAACTTTGTATTGTTGGCAAACCTGTGGTTTTTATTCCTTCTCCAAATGTGGCAGAAGATCATCAAACTAAAAATGCAAAATCTATTATAGACAAACATGCTGCTTTAATGGTCAGAGAAAACGAATTAGATACATTTTCGGTAGTATTAGAAACACTAATAAAAGACATGGGTAAACAACAAAGTTTATCAGAAAATATAAAGAAATTGGCATTACCAAGTGCCACAAAAGATATTGTAGACGAAGTAGAAAAGCTATTAAATAAATGAATTTAAAAAATTACCATAACATATATTTTATCGGAATTGGCGGTATTGGAATGAGTGCAATAGCACGTTTCTTTGCTGTGAATAGAAAAAGTGTTGCTGGTTACGATAAAACACCCTCTCAAATTACACAAGATTTAACGGAGTTGGATGTAGAAATTCATTTTGAAGACGCTGTAAATAACATACCTATTTCATTTCTAGATAAGAATAAAACTTTGGTAGTATATACGCCAGCAGTACCTGAAAATCATACACAATTAAATTACTTTACAAAAAACGATTTCACCATCTTAAAAAGAGCTGAAATTTTAGGTAAAATTACAGAAAGTACATTTTGTTTAGCTGTGGCAGGTACGCATGGTAAAACTACAACTTCCTCTATTTTGGGGCATATTATGGCGCATGTAAAAGCTACATCTTTTTTAGGTGGTATAGCAGAAAATTACAACGCAAATTTAATTTTAGGTGATGATAAAATCTCTGTGGTAGAAGCGGATGAGTTTGATAGATCTTTTTTAAAATTGAGTCCAAATATTGCTTGTGTAACTTCTATGGATACAGATCATTTAGATATTTATAAAAACCCAGAAGCACTTACAGATTCTTTTGTAGAGTTTACCAACAAAGTATCAGATACACTAATTGTAGCCAAAGGATTACCTTTAAACGGTTTAACCTATGCAATTGAAGATCAGGCAGATTATGTAGCTCATAATTTAAAAATACATCAAGGTACATATATTTTTGATGTGGCAACTCCTACATCAGCAGTAAAAAATATCTCTTTTTATTTGCCAGGTAAACATAATATTATGAATGCGTTAGCAGCATTAGCAATGGCAGATGTATATGGCGTTCCATTAGAAGTAATCAAACAAAGGTTAGAAACTTTTAAAGGTGTAAAAAGAAGATTTTCTTATAAGATAAAAACAGAAAACCTCGTTTTAATCGACGATTATGCGCATCACCCCACAGAAATAAATGCAGTAGAAAATTCGGTTAGAGAAATGTATCCAGAAGATAAAATTCTGGTGGTGTTTCAGCCGCATTTATTTTCTAGAACCAGAGATTTTGCAGATGATTTTGCAAAAGCGCTTTCTAAATTTGATGAAATTTTACTATTAGATATTTATCCAGCTAGAGAAAAACCAATCAAGGGTGTGAATTCAGAATGGTTGTTAAACAAAATAGATGCTAGTCAGAAAAAGTTAACACAAAAAAACAATCTTGTAAAAGATATTAAAAGTTCTACAGCCAAAATTGTAGTTATGTTAGGTGCTGGGGATATTGGAGTTTTTATAAATTCAGTTACAGAAACTTTGTTAAAAGAACTTGAGTATGAAATTTAAAAAACTTCTAAAATACCTGTTATTGCTTTGCTTAACAATAAGTTTGAGTTTATTATATAGTTTTTCTGTGAAAAGAAATACTCAAAAAAAGATAGTAAATATTGATGTAAATTTTGAGGCTGGAAACAATAATTTTTTAACACATAAGATGGTTAATAAATTGTTAATACAAAATAATGAAACAGTTAAAAACAAAGCAAAATCTATGCTAGATTTATATAGTTTAGAAAATAATGTTTTAAAAAACCCGTATGTAGAAAAAGCCGCTGTTTTTTACACCATT
>NZ_CBFHJT010000014.1:7084-14081 GCF_965656025.1 Polaribacter sp. | reverse complement strand
TAATGGTACGCTAAAAACAGTAGTAAAACAACGTGAACCTATTGCAAGAATTGTATTAGAAAATAGTTCTTATTATATTGATAAACAGGGGGTAAAAGTGCCTTTGTCGAATGTTTTTTCGGCAAGAGTTTTGTTGATTTCTGGCGTAAAATCAGCTGTTGAAATTAAAGAAATATTACCTTTTGTAAAAGGATTATTAAAAGATGATTTTTTTAAAAAAGAAATTGTTGGTATCCACAAATCTGCCGAAAATGAATTTATTTTTTCTGTAAGAAGTGGAGATTACAAAATAGATTTTGGCAAATTAGAAGACACAGAAATAAAATTTAAAAAATTAATAGCGTTTTATAATACAACATATAAAAATAAAACGATTCAGAATTATAAAACAATTACAGTAAAATATCACAACCAAGTTGTGTGCACAAAATAAATCAAAATGGAAAACAATAAAATAGCTGTTGGTTTAGATATTGGTACAACCAAAATTGTTGCCATGATTGGTCGTAAAAACGAATACAATAAAATTGAGGTTGTAGGCATAGGTAAAGCCAAAAGTTTAGGTGTTAAAAGAGGTGTAGTAAGTAATATTACGCAAACCATACAATCTATACAACAAGCTGTAGACGAAGCAGAAAGTGTTTCTGGCCTAAAAATAGAAGAGGTAGTTGTGGGTATTGCAGGTCAGCATATTAGAAGTTTGCATCACTCAGATTATATTACAAGAAACAATGCAGATGAGGTTATAGATGAGTTAGATATAGAAAATTTGGTAAATCAAGTGCATAAGTTGGTTATGTTACCAGGTGAAGAAATTATACATGTTTTACCACAAGAATTTAAAGTAGATTCTCAAGCAGATATCAAAGAACCAATTGGTATGTATGGTGGACGTTTAGAAGCCAATTTTCATGTGGTGGTTGGGCAAGTGTCTTCTATTAGAAACATTGGTCGTTGTGTAAAAAGTGCTGGTTTAGGGTTGAGTGATGTTACCTTAGAACCATTAGCATCTGCATCTGCAGTATTAAGTTTAGAGGAAAAAGAAGCAGGTGTAGCTTTAATAGATATAGGTGGTGGTACTACAGATTTGGCCATTTTTAAAGATGGTATTATTAGACATACAGCTGTGATACCTTTTGGGGGTAATGTAATTACAGACGATATTAAAGAAGGTTGTTCTATCATAGAAAAACAAGCAGAATTATTGAAAATAAAATTTGGTTCTGCGTGGCCAGGAGAAAATAAAGAAACAGAAATTGTTTCTATACCTGGTTTAAGAGGAAGAGAACCGAAAGAAATTACACTAAAAAACTTGTCTAAAATTATTCATGCAAGAGTGCAAGAAATTATTGAGCAAGTTTATTTAGAAATTAAAAATTACGGACACGAAACAGCCAAAGGTAAATTAATTGCAGGTATTGTTTTAACGGGTGGTGGTGCACAATTAAAGCACTTGCGTCAGTTAGTAGAATATATTACAGGTATGGATGCTCGAATTGGTTTCCCCAATGAACATTTAGCAGGTGATTCTGATGATCTTTTATCGAGCCCATCTTTTGCAACAGCCGTTGGTTTGTTAATGGAAGGTTTAGAAAGAGAGACCAAACAAGAAGAACCAGAAGAAGAGGTAGTAGAAGAAGTTGAAGAAAATACTTCTACAGAAGACGAAATCGAGCAACCACAAGAAGAAGAGCCTAAAAAAGTAAAAAAGAAAAAATCGTTCTTTGAGAAATTTACAGAAGGATTAAAAGATTTTTTAGACAACGCAGAATAAAGCAATAGAAAGCGTTAAAAATTGAAAAGAAAAAGTTTTACTTATAAGTTTTAAGTAAAGAATTAAAAATAATATCAAACAACTAAAAAAATAAGAAAGTTATTATGAGCGCAGAATTTGATAACATTTCATTTGACATGCCAAAAACACAATCTAATACCATAAAGGTAATTGGTGTTGGTGGTGGAGGTAGTAATGCAGTAAATCACATGTTTACGCAACACATAAAAGGTGTAGACTTTGTAATTTGTAATACCGATGCTCAAGCATTAGAAAACAGTCCAATACCTAATAAAATACAATTAGGTGCCAACTTAACCTCTGGTTTAGGTGCAGGTGCAAATCCAGAAATCGGTGCACAAGCAGCTAAAGAGAGCATGCAGGAAATTCAGCAAATGTTAAATACCCAAACAAAAATGGTATTTATTACTGCTGGTATGGGTGGTGGTACAGGTACTGGAGCAGCACCAATTATTGCAAAAATTGCAAAAGATATGGATATTTTAACTGTAGGTATTGTAACCATGCCTTTTCAGTTTGAAGGTAGAATGCGCTCTAAACAAGCACAATTAGGAATTGACCAACTGCGCCAGAATGTAGATTCTTTAATTGTAATTAATAACAATAAACTAAGGGAGGTTTATGGAAACTTAGGCTTTAAAGCTGGTTTTTCTAAAGCTGATGAAGTTTTATCTACAGCCTCTAAAGGTATTGCAGAAGTAATTACACATCACTATAAACAAAATATAGATTTACACGATGCTAAAACAGTACTTTCTAATAGTGGTACTGCAATTATGGGTTCTGCAAAAGAAGAAGGTAAAGACCGAGCAAAAAATGCCATTGTAAAAGCTTTAGATTCACCATTATTAAATGACAATAAAATTACAGGCGCTAAAAATGTACTGCTATTAATTGTTTCTGGTTCTAATGAGGTAACCTTAGATGAAATTGGAGAAATCAACGATTTTATACAAGATGAAGCTGGTTATGATGCAAATATTATAATGGGTATTGGAGAAGATGAGCAATTAGGAGAAGCAATTTCTGTAACTATTGTAGCTACTGGTTTTGCAGCAGATCAACAAAGTTCTATTACCAATACAGAGGTAAAGAAAATTGTACATACTTTAGAAGACGAGCAAAAAGCAACGTATAATTTCGAAGAAAAAACAATTTCGAAAGCTCCTACGTTAGAACAACCAATTGCTAAAAACGATGAAGAAAAAATTGTACATACTTTAGAAGATTTTAAAACAGAAGAAGAGGTAAAACCATCAACTCCTAAAATGGATTTGATACCAACTTCAGACACAATTGCAAACACAGTAGTTGTTTTTGATGATCTTTCTATAGAAGAAACTGAAGATGATTTCATTATAACAGATACAACCCCTGTTGTAGAAGAAGTAGTAGAACAACCTAAAGAATTACAAACAGACTTGTTGTTTGATTTGCCTTTAAACTCTCCTAATGAAGATAAAAAACAAGAAGAACATAAATTCTCTTTAGAAGAAGAAAAGTCTGTTAATGTTAATAGTATTGAAGTAATAGAGGAGGAAGAAATAAAAGCACCCGCAGAAACTAGGTATGTTTTGCAAGATTTTGATGCGCAACCAACCATTGGTAAAAGTTCTCATATTACAGAAAAAAAGGAAGTTGCAGAGGAAGAAGAAATTAAATTTGAACTAAAAACAGCAAAACCTGTAAAAGACATCAACGCAATAGAAACTACGAGTGAGGAAGTTTCTCCTTTAGATTTAACCATTTCTGAATTACAACAAAGAGCTGCAGAAAGACGCAGAAAAATGAAGGGTTTTAACTATAAGTTTAACGACCAAATGAATAAAAATGTAGACGAGATTGAAAAACAGCCTGCATATAAAAGACAAGGTTTAGACTTAAATGTAGATACGCCCATAAGCAAATCTAAAACAGCAATTAGAAAAGATGATAATGATTTAGATTTTAAATCTAACAATTCTTTTTTACATGATAATGTAGACTAGACACTGCATTTTACCCCTAAATGACTAAAAACCACATCCATAATAGATGTGGTTTTTTGTTTTTTAGAAAAAAAAATTATTTTTTTTTCTAATTGTCGTAAACCATCAATGCTAGAAAAACTACTTTTTTTATATTTTCTTGAATTTTAAAAGTGTAACAATTCTAATTTAGTATCGTCTTCTTTATGTAATCAATTAAACAAAACACCATGAAATATTTAACAACAACACAAGTAGAAGAAAGAGGAATTTTAACATCGTCTTACAAACAAGAAATTAAGAATAGTATATTTTTAGAAAAAGAGAAATCGATCTCTAAAGTAAAATCTTTAATCTCGAATCACTCTTCGCGTATAGAAAGCCAAACAGCAACTTTATTAAGAGTTTCACTTTTTGTAATTGCTTTGGTGATGATTTCTTTTTAAGAAATTTTAACTTTAAAAGTGAAAAACGTTACAACAAATCTAAAAGTATTTAAATGCATCTGCGTGAAGGATTGAAGTATTGTTTGAGCTCTCCCGCTTTTTTGCGGGAAGCGAGTACGGAAAGCCTGACCTGAAAGGGCACGCCCAAATACATATAATCTCTAATATATTCAACACAAAAAAAATCCATCTAAAAAAGATGGATTTGTAGTTTTTATTTGTCTGTTTGCGCTTGTTCAAGTTAATAATAAAACTTCGACAAGCTCTGTTTGACATTAATTGCTATGAAGTTATTAACTTAAAGCAGTTTTAATTCTTTTAATAGCTTCTCTAATTTGTAACTCAGAGGCTGCATACGAAATTCGGATACAGTTTGGCGCTCCAAAAGCATCACCTGTAACTGTGGCAACATTTGCTTTTTCTAAAATAAACAAAGCAAAATCGCTAGCATTATTAATAGTTACACCTTGTATAGTTTTGCCAAAGAAAGCAGAAATATCTGGAAAAACATAAAAAGCACCATCTGGCACATTTACCTTAAAACCGTCTATTTCTTTTAGTAAATCAATAACAATACTTCTTCTGGCTTTAAACTCATCTACCATGTATTGTATTTTAGAAATTGGCGCTAAAACTGCTGTTATAGCTGCTCTTTGAGCAATACAATTGGTTCCTGAAGTAATTTGCCCTTGCATTTTAGTACATGCTTTGGCAATCCATTCTGGTGCACCAATGTAACCAATTCTCCAACCTGTCATAGCAAAGGCTTTTGCCAAACCATTTACAGTAATTGTTCTGTCGTACAAACTTTCTATAGCTGCTAAACTAAAAGGTTTTGTACCATAATTAATGTGCTCGTAAATTTCATCAGACATTACATAAATCTGTGGATATTTTTCTAACACTTTCGCCAATGCTTCATACTCTTCTTGGGTATAAATGATACCACTTGGGTTGTTAGGCGAGTTGAATAAAATTAACTTTGTTTTTGGTGTGATGGCAGCTTCTAATTGTGCCGGTGTAATTTTAAAGTTGTTTTCTATGGTTGATGGAATTTCAACCGATTTTGCTTCACATAAAGTGGCAATTGCAGAATAACTTACCCAATAAGGACAAGGTAGTAAAACTTCGTCGCCAGGGTTTAACAACACTTGCATTACGTTGGCAATAGATTGTTTTGCACCTGTAGAAACTACAATTTGACTAGGTTTGTACTCTAAATTGTTGTCTCTTTTAAACTTTGTGCAAATAGCTTCTTTTAACTCTACATACCCATCTACAGGTGTGTATGCATTGTAATTTTCGTTTACAGCATCTATAGCTGCTTGTTTTATAAAATCTGGTGTATTAAAATCTGGTTCGCCCAAACTTAAACCAATAATATCTTTGCCTTCTGCTCTTAACTCTCTCGCTTTTGCAGCCATTGCTAATGTAGCAGATGCTGGTAAGCTGTTAATTCTGTCCGATAATGGATGTGTCATTTTTTACTGTTAGTTGTGTTTGTTTTTATGCTATTTCTGGGTTTTGCCCTAAAACGCCTAAATGTCTAAAATGCTCTATAATGGCTTTTCTTGTAGTTTGATACTCATTATATGGCAAGTTAAACTCTATGGCAGTTTCTTTTACAATTTTAGCTAATTTGCTGTAATGTACGTGAGAAATGTGCGGAAAAATATGATGTTCAACTTGATGGTTTAAACCACCAGTATAGAAGTTTACCAACCAATTACTAGGGGCAAAGTTAGAAGTCGTGTACAGTTGGTGGACTGCCCAAGTGTGTTCTAAATTTCCATCTTTATCTGGTATTGGCATTTCTGTTTTAGGTACAATATGTGCCAATTGAAAAACCAAACTTAAAATCATACCTGCTGTATAATGCATTACAAAGAAGCCGATTAATACCTTCCACCAAGCAATGTCTAAAACTAGTATTGGTAATGCAATCCAAAGTGCATAATAAGCAATTTTAGAGATTACTAATTTGGTCCATTCTGTGGTTGGGTTCGGAAAATTACCATAAGATAACTTCTTTTTTAAATACCTACGCATTTGTTTGATATCTGTAGTGATTGCCCAGTTTATGGTTAATAAACCATATAGAAATATAGAATAATATTTTTGTATTTTATGAATAGGAAACCATTTAGAATGTTGTGAGAAACGGATAACTCTACCAGCATCAATATCCTCATCATGACCTTCTACATTTGTAAACGTATGGTGTAATACATTATGTTGTACTTTCCAATTATACACATTGCCTGCAAGAATGTAAATACTACTTCCCATTAATTTGTTTACCCATTTTTTGCTAGAAAAAGAGTCGTGATTGCTATCATGCATTACATTCATGCCAACACCTGCCATACCAACTCCTGTTAAAACCATTAATAAAACCATGGTCCATTGGGGCATAGAAACTGTTAAAACTAGAATGAAAGGAACTAAAAACAGCGAAAACATCAAGATTGCTTTTGTGTACAATCTCCAGTTACCCGTTCTTTTAATGTTATTTTCTTTAAAGTACGTATTTACTCTTTTGTTTAGAGTTCTAAAGAATTTTGCTTTATCTACTCTTGGAAATTTTATTGTATTCATGTATAAATTTAATTCTGCAAAAATAACCTATTTAATTTTGCTATATATGATAAACGTCAGTTTTTGTTTAGAATTGTTTGCTTACAAATAACTACTTTTGCATTTCTAAAAATAATAATTTATGGATATTATTCACAAATATTTTAAAAATTTAACAGAAATCCAAATTCAACAATTTTCTAAATTGCAGG
>NZ_CBFHJT010000014.1:1947-6987 GCF_965656025.1 Polaribacter sp. | reverse complement strand
CGATGAATTGTATTTACGTCACGTATTACACTCTTTAGGAATTGCTAAAATTATAGCATTTAAACCAGGTTCTAAAGTAATGGATGTAGGTACAGGTGGTGGTTTCCCTGGAATTCCGTTAGCCATTTTATTTCCAGAAACACAGTTTCATTTGGTAGATTCTATTGGTAAAAAGATAAAAGTGGTGAATGAAGTTGCTGAAGGTTTGGGTTTAAAAAACGTTACAACTACACATGGTAGAGTAGAAGAAGTAAAAGACACCTATGATTTTATTGTAAGTAGAGCAGTAGCGCAAATGGAAACTTTTGTTAGATGGAACAAAGGTAAAATAGCTAAAAAGCAAAATCATGATTTAAAAAACGGAATTTTATATTTAAAAGGAGGCGATTTAACAGAAGAATTAAAATTATATACGTCTGCAACCATTTATGATTTACCAGATTTTTTTGAAGAAGATTTTTTTGAAACCAAAAAAGTGGTGCATTTGGGGATGAAGTATAAAGGTTAAAGCATTTTAAAAAATAGAAGATTCAGTTTCTGTTGTAAATTGCTCTAAAAATAACATCCCTTTATATGAGTTTCCTTTTTTATTTAGTTTTGGGCTCCAAACTGTAATACAAAATTCATCTGGATGAATGGCAACAATACCGCCACCAACTCCAGACTTACCAGGTAAACCGACTCTAAAAGCAAATTCACCAGATTCGTCATAAAAACCACAGGTAAGCAAAATTGCATTGATTCTTTTGGCTTGACTCATTGTTAACACTCGATTTCCTTCTTGGTTGGTAAAATTATCATCTGCTAAAAAAAGAAAAATTTCAGAAACTTCTTTGCAAGTCATTTCTAATGCACAGGTGTAAAAATAGAAATCTAAAACAACATCAATATCGTTTTTAATATTTCCAAAAGATTTTATGAAGTTACACAAAGCAATATTTCTATAACCAGAACTTTTTTCTGATTGTGCTACTTTTTCAGAATAGTTTAAATCTGGGTTTTTAGAAAGAATTCTGCAAAAGTTTAAAAAATCTTCTTTTGGGTTTTTTAAATGACTAATTAAAACATCGCAAACCACAATAGCGCCCGCATTTATAAACGGATTTCTTGGAATACCTAAGTCAGATTCTAATTGCAATAAAGAATTAAACGGATTTCCAGAAGGTTCTACATCTACTCTTTTCCATAGTTTTTCACCTTCTAATTGATAGGCTAATGTTAAGGTTAATATTTTAGAAATACTCTGAATGGAAAATTTCTTTTTAGAATCTCCAATACCAAAAAAATTTCTATCAATGGTAGTAATGTGTATACCAAAATTAGTATCATCAACATTGGCAAGTTCTGGTATATAATTGGCAATTTTACCAGTGTCGTCAATATTTTTTAAGTCATTATAAATCTTGGTGATTATCTTTTGATAGTTTTTCATTGACGGTTCTTAGTTTTGTCAAAATTATTAGAAAATATCGAAATAAAAAAGGAATCACATTGCTGTGATTCCTAATTTTGTCATTCCTGTAAAAACAGGAATCTAGTTTGCTTTTTTGGATTCCTACCTTCGCAGGAATGACAGTTTAGTTTACAAAACTTCTACAAACAAACCTTCCTCTGTTTTAGAAACTTTGGCAACCTCTTTTTTAGTTAAACCTTTAATGGTTTTATCCCATTTCTTGTTTGATAAACCAGACTGTGTTTTAAGTGCATTTAATTCAATTTTTTCAGCTTTTGAAAGAATGGCAAGTAATGCAACTTCATCATCATTCAATGCTACAGCCGGTTCTTTTTTCTCAGGACGCATTTGAGGGAAAAACAACACTTCTTGTATGGATTGATTATTGGTTAAAAACATAATTAATCGATCCATTCCAATTCCCATTCCAGAAGTTGGAGGCATCCCGTATTCTAATGCACGTAAAAAATCATGGTCTATAAATTCGGTAGCTTCATCATCACCTTTTTGTGCTAATTTTAATTGGTGTTCAAAACGCTCACGTTGATCTATTGGATCATTCAACTCAGAATAAGCATTGGCAATTTCTTTACCACACACCATCAATTCAAAACGCTCTGTCAATTCTGGGTTTGTTCTGTGTTCTTTACATAATGGCGACATTTCTTTTGGGTAATCTGTTATAAATGTTGGCTGAATGTAATTGCCTTCACATTTTTCACCGAAAATTTCATCAATTAATTTTCCTTTCCCCATGGTTTCATCAACCTCTATATTCATGTCTTTTGCAGCAGCTCTAATTTCATCTTCAGTTTTGTCATAAATATCAAAACCTGTGAACTCTAAAATAGAATCGCGCATGGTAATTCTTTTATAAGGCGCTTTAAAATCTATTTTATGCTCTCCAAAAGTAGCTTCAGAAGTTCCGTTTACAGCAATGGCACAATGCTCTAATAATTGCTCACAGAAATCCATCATCCAATTGTAATCTTTGTAAGAAACATAGATTTCCATGGCTGTAAATTCTGGGTTGTGTGTTCTGTCCATTCCTTCATTTCTGAAGTTTTTAGAAAACTCATACACACCATCAAAACCTCCAACAATTAAACGTTTTAAATACAATTCGTTAGCAATTCTCATGTATAAAGGAATGTCTAAAGAATTGTGATGCGTAATAAAAGGTCTTGCAGCTGCACCACCAGGAATGGGTTGTAAAACAGGCGTTTCTACTTCAAAATAACCAGCATCGTTAAAAAATGAACGCATGGCATTAAACAACTTTGTACGTTTTACAAACACCTCTTTTACATGCGGATTCACCACCAAATCTGCATAACGTTGCCTGTAACGCATTTCTGGATCGTTAAATGCATCATAGGTGTTTCCATCAGCATCAACTTTTGGCAATGGCAAGGGTTTTAAAGCCTTAGAAAGCAATTTGAAATCGTTAACCATTACAGTTTTTTCACCTACTTTTGTTGTAAAAAGTGTTCCTTCAATTCCTATAAAATCACCAATATCTAGCAATTTTTTATAAACATCATTATATAAAGTTTTGTCTTCTCCAGTACAAATTTCATCACGATTAAAATAAACCTGAATTCTACCTTCACCATCTTGTAACTCCGCAAAAGAAGCTTTTCCTTGTATTCTTCTAGACATTAATCTACCAGCAATAACCACCTTTTTTTCTTCAACAAAACTTTCTTTAATTTCCTTAGAATCTGAATCTATTGGAAATAAATCTGCAGGATAAGGGTTGATTCCCAAATCTCTTAATTTTGCTAACTTTTCTCTACGTACAACTTCTTGTTCTGATAATTGCATTTCTAATAATTTAGTGATGAATTTTAAAGATTGCAAAGATACAATCTTTCAAGAATTTATCTATTGAAGATTTCAATAAAATAACTCATAAAAGTTGCAGAAATATCAAAACATTGTATATTTGCATGCTACTTTTTGTTGAAGTAGCATTAGTTGTGTTGTTTGGCACTTTAGAAAAAGTGTCGTGGTTTTGTTAACCAATGGAAAGCTTCCCTTAAATGGGACGCTTTTTTTTTGACTTTTTGTTAATTGAAGCACAAAATATACCTTTTTAAAACCTTTATTTTATTCTATCAAAAACATTTTTTTTAATGCTTTAATTCTTTTGAAGATTGTTAAATATTTGAATAATTCATAAAATTTTACGATATTTAGATAAAAACATACCTATTATTGACGATAAAACAAGAAAAAGATTAGACACGATGAAAGCTGTTTTGGTAAAAATGGAAGACATTAAAAATTCGCAACAAAGTTTAATAGAAAAAGTAGGACAAGTAGAAGTGGCACTTTTTGATATTCAATCTGAAACATTAGACAAAGAGTTGCATAAGGTAATGAGTAATGCAAGTAAATCTTTTGATATTATTAAAGATGCAATAGAAGCTTTTGAAATGAAAAGAAATAGAATTGAAAACGAAGCTTAATTTTTGTTAAAAAAATCCTCCTTTATACTCCCAAAACTTCATTAAAAATAAGACTACAAAGCCAAAAGAAACTCCAAATTTAATGGTTGCAGAAGCTAACAGCCCTATAAAAGAGCCAACAGAAGCTTTAAAAGCTCGATTTTTATCTGTTTTGTCGTAGAATAATTCGCCTATAAAAGCACCCAAAAATGCGCCAATTAAAATACCAAAAGGTATTGGAGATAATAAACCAATTATTAAACCAATAGTAGTGCCATAAACGCCATATTTACTACCACCAAAACGTTTTGTACCAATAGCTGGTATAATATAATCTAGAATCCAAATTAAAATAGCAATGGCTAAAGTAATGCCTAAATAAGTCCAATTCATGGGTATTATAGAGGTTAGGTGCAATAATAATAAACCCAACCAACCTGTTAATGGCCCCGGTAACACAGGTAAAAAAGAGCCAATGATACCTAGTAATACCAAGATGAAGCCAATTAACAATAAAAATATATCCATGTTTTTTAGGTTTAAACTACCCAGTTTATTTACAATAAGACGAAAATACAAAACCTTTGTTACATAAATTTATAACTAAAAAATTAGTTTAAACTAATTTTTTAGTTATATTTGTTTTATCAAACTAAAACTTTAGTTACAAGTATGAGCAAACAATTAACAAAAGCAGAAGAGCAGATTATGCATGTTTTATGGAGTTTAGAAGAAGCCTCTGTAAAAGAAGTAATTGCGCAATTACCTGCACCAAAACCCGCATACAATACAGTTTCTACCATTATTAGAATTTTAGAAACCAAAGAATTTGTAACGCATAAAGCTGTAGGTAGAGGTTTTGTGTATTACCCAATAATAGAAAAAGAAACCTATAGCAACCAACGTTTGCACAAACTAATGAATGGTTATTTTAATGGTTCTTTTAAAAGTATGGTTTCTTTTTTTGTAAAAGAGAACAAGATGGATGTTAAAGAACTTGAAAGTATTTTAAAAGAAGTGAATAAAAAATAGAATGCAGTTTTACAGTTTCAGTTAGCAGATTTAGTTTGTGTTTAAAGTGACTATAAATTAGCTATAAATCAAATAAAAAACAAATGTCAAACTGAGCTTGTA
>NZ_CBFHJT010000014.1:0-1849 GCF_965656025.1 Polaribacter sp. | reverse complement strand
AGCAGATTTAGTTTGTGTTTAAAGTGACTATAAATTAGCTATAAATCAAATAAAAAACAAATGTCAAACTGAGCTTGTCGAAGTTTCTCAAATTATAAACAACAAAACTATGATTAATTACATCATTCAAGTAATTTTATTTCAAGTATTATTCTTGGCGATTTATGATTTCTTTTTAAGCAAAGAAACCTTTTTTACCAAAAACAGATGGTATTTGTTAAGTACACCAATTGTGTCTTTTTTGTTACCATTAATAAAAATACCGACGTTTCAAAAAGCAGTTCCGCAAGAATTTATAGTAGATCTTCCAGAAATTGTGTTTTCTCCAGAAAAAGTAATTCAAAAAACTTCTTGGTATCAATCTTTAAGCTATGTAGATATTATTTTTGGGATAGGTGTTATTGTTTTTAGTGTATTGTTTATTTCTAAACTCTATGCAATCATCAACTTGATACGTTCTTATAGACTGATAAAAAAAGACGGATACACATTGGTATTAATACCTAAACAAACCAAAGCATTTTCCTTTTTTAACTTCATTTTTATAGGAGCAGAAATCTCTGAAATTCAAAAAGAACAAATTGTAGCACATGAATTGGTGCACAGCAAACAAAAACACACCTTAGATTTATTGTTTTTTGAACTTTTAAAAATAGTGATGTGGTTTAACCCTTTGCTTTTTACTTATCAGAAAAGAATTACGTTGGTACACGAATATATTTCTGATGAAGTTGCCACAAAATCTGCACCCAAAGAAAATTATATCAATCAATTACTATCTAATTTTTTTCAGGTAGAAAATATTGCATTTATCAATCAGTTTTACAAACAAACATTACTTAAAAAAAGAATTATTATGATGAAGAAAAACAAATCTAAAAAAATGAATCAATTAAAATATTTGGTATTGATTCCTGTACTAATTTCTATGCTTTTTTATACTTCTTGTGCTTCTAAAGTAATAAATAAACCAACTTCCAAATCTGAAAAATTATTAATTGAAAAGCAAAAAGTGAAAGATTTAGAACTTAAAAGTATTTCTCTTGAAAACAAAATTCTTAAAGATTCAATTAATAAATTAAACAGGGATAGATATTTTTATTTTAAAAAATCTGAAATTTTAAAAAATACGATTTCTAAAAAGTCCAAAAACCGAATAAAAGTACTTGAAACATTAGGAATAGCTCAGAAAGTTGAAATCCAAAAAGAAGTAAACTTTATGACCATAGAAAAAGCACCAACTTTTCCAGGTTGTGAAGAAGGAGATAAAGATTGCTTCAACAAAAAAATTCAAAAACATTTTAAAGTAAACTTCAACAAAGGTTTACCAAATCAATTAGGCTTATCATCTGGTAAAAAAAGAATATTTATTGGTTTTAAAGTAAACACTGAAGGAAATGTTGTAGAAGTTAGAGCAAGAGCACCACATCCAAAAATTGAGGACGAAGTAATTAGAGTAATGAAACTTTTACCTAAGATGATTCCTGGAGAAAATAAAGAAGAAAAAGTTGCAGTAAATTATAATATTCCATTTGCAATCGAAGTAAAATAAATTCATGAAAAAGAAAATTTTAATTATATTGTTATTTACAGTACTAAAAGTTGGGGCACAAACCCCAACTTTTTCTGCGATTGATAGTTTGTTCGAAAATGGGAGGTATCAGTTGGCTTTACAACAATTAAATGCAATAAAAACCCCAACTTTTTTATCAAACTACAAAACAGCAATTATTTACGAATCTATAGATAATTACAAAAAGACCATCCATTTTTTAGAAAATGCATTAACCTTTAAAGAAGATAAAAAAGCGAGTTTAAAGTTAGCAAAAGCTTATTTAAGACTTTCTAA
>NZ_CBFHJT010000013.1:0-51145 GCF_965656025.1 Polaribacter sp. | reverse complement strand
GTACAACATTACACTGATTCCTGCTGATAACACAAAGCAAACCATAAATAAAAAAGGAAATTTTTCTTTATTAAGAAGGTAACAAAATGAGATGTGCTCTAATAATTTTATTCATCATATTTACAAACTTTAGTTTTGCCCAAGGTGAAACCAATTTTTGGTATTTTGGTAATAAAGCAGCACTTGACTTTAATTTAGGAGATGTTCAACCACTATCTAACAGTAATATGGAAACTCCTTTTGGATCTTCTTCCATATCAGATGTAAATGGAAATCTTTTATTTTACACAAATGGTGAAACAGTTTGGAATAGAAATCACCAAATAATGGAAAATGGTACAGGTTTGGCAGGTCAACCAGAAAACACCCAACCTTCGATTATAATTCCTAAACCAGGAAGCAACGAAATTTATTATGTATTTACCACTAGAAAAGAGGCTACTTCAAACTATACAACCGGAATTAGATATTCTGAAATAGAAATATCTAACAGATACCCATTGGGTAATGTGATCAACAAAAATGTTTTTTTAAATATTTATAAAACAGAGAGAATTACTGCCATCCATAGCAATGACGGTAATTCTATTTGGGTTATTACATTTGGTTCTAGAGGAAATGAAAACGGAGAACCTTTTGACACATTTTCTACTTATAAAGTAAATACAACCGGTGTAGATAATACAAGAATACAAAAAACAATACCCGAAGCAGTTACAGCCTCTTCTGTTGGGCAGCTTACCATATCTCCGAATGGAAAAAAAATTGCACTCTCCAACTTTGATTTTTCACGAACTGCTCAGCAGCTTAAAACATCTACAAAAAGAAAAAAAAGAGCACAAACCAATTCTAAATTTAAACTCAGCGAATCTCAACACATATTAAATTTTAATAACGAAACTGGTGATATTAGCTATGATACAAGTATTTCTACAAATGTAGGTATAGGTGTTTGGTTTATTCCTTATGGAGTAGCATTTTCCCCTGACTCTACAATCTTGTATCAATCTGGTGATTTAAACATAGGCTCTAGCATAGTAAGGCAATATAATTTAGAAGGTAACTCAGACCCACTGAATGCACCAGTACATTTAATTTCTTCTACTGATTATAATTACAGACACCTACAAATAGGCTCTGATGGTAAAATATATGTTGCCAAAATTACTGCAGATTTAAATAATATAGATTCAGAGTTTATAGATAGAATAAATGAACCCAACCTAACAGGTTTTGATTGTGATTATCAAGCAAACTCTGTAAACATACAACCTGGTTTTTCTCAAAATGGAATGCCAAATTTTATCCAGTCTTACTTTCAAAGTAAAATATTTTCTGAGGATAAATGTCTAGATGAAGTCTTTAATTTTTCTGCGCAATCATACATTCCTATTCAATCTATTAATTGGGATTTTGGTGATGGAACTACTTCAACAGGTTTAACATCAACACATCAATTTACTACAAGTGGCTTAAAAAAAATACAGGCAGAACTTACTTTAATTAATAATACCATTGTTAACATTTACAAAGAAGTCGAAGTTTTTCCGTTACCTATTTTGAGAAATAATCAAGCATTAATACAATGTGATGATGATTTTGATGGAATTTCATTTTTTAATCTATTCAACATCAGAGAAAAAATAACAAACCCTGCATTAAGTGAAGAGTTTGTTTTTTATGAATCTGATATTGATGCCCAAAATGATAACAACAGAATTTCGAATCCTGAAAACTATCAAAATAATATACCTAATCAAGAAATATTTATAAAAGCCACAAATAGTAATGGTTGTGTTTCTTTTTCATCTTTTAGAATAAGAGCAAATTTTGTTCAGGTAGATCCTATTTCAGATATGTATGTTTGCGAAAACTCAGATCAAATAGCTGGAAATACTCAAGGTAGTTTCGATTTAATTCGTAAAAAAATCGATGTAATTAGTGAGCTTAGTTTAAATAGAAATACAACACTCAGATTTTACAATACTTATTCTGATGCTCTAACAATTAGCAACGAATTAGAAGATAACTTTATCTCTTCTACAACGACTATTTGGGTAAGAGTAGAAAATAGTTCTGGTTGTGGTGGCATTCAATCTTTTAACGCTATTGTAAATTCAGAACCCATTATAAATCTAGAAGATAATTACACAATCTGTTTCAATCCAGATATCAAACCTCCAGTTATCGTATCTGCAGATGCTAGCAACGAAAGGTTTGAATGGAAAAATAGCTCAGGAAACATTATAAGCACAGCGCAAAATTTTACATTGACTAGTACAGGAAATTTTTCTTTAACTGTTTACAAAACCGAAAACGGAATAATATGTTCTAATACCAAAGAGTTTGAAGTTATAAATCCAGAAAAACCAACTTTTTTAACTATTGATGTAAATACGGAAGATGAAACCAATAACATTGTCGAAGTTTCTGTTTCTGGCAATAGTAATTATGAGTTTTCTTTAGACAATACCACATTTTTTGGAAATGGTAAAAACTACAGATTTACAAACGTAGTTGCTGGTTTAAGAACAATTTATGTGAGAGATGTAAACACTTGCGAAGAACCCATACAAGAAAAAGCATCTGTTTTAGGCGTTCCTGATTTTTTTACACCCAACAACGATGGTAAAAATGATTATTGGAATATAAGAGGATTAGATACACAGTTCTTTAAATCTATCAACATTAAAATATTTAATAGATTGGGTAATCTTATTGCAACTATCACAGATTTTACAACTCTTGGTTGGGATGGAACCTATGATGGCAAAAAAATGATTTCTAATACCTATTGGTATACAGCAGAAATTATAGACATAGACGATGTTTTAATTGAAAAAACAGGAAATTTTAGCCTGATTAGAAAATAAAAATACAATTACAATCCGTATTTTTACACTATGCAATTCAAACTCGTTTCAGACTTTTCTCCTACAGGAGACCAACCTCAAGCCATAAAAGAGCTTTCGCAGGCAATAAACAGTGGCGAAAAATTTCAAACCTTACTAGGTGTTACTGGTTCTGGTAAAACTTTTACGGTTGCAAATGTGGTAAAAGAGGTTAAAAAACCAACTTTGGTTTTGGCTCATAATAAAACTTTAGCAGCACAATTATACTCTGAGTTTAAACAGTTTTTTCCAGAAAATGCTGTAGAATATTTTGTTTCTTATTACGATTATTATCAACCAGAAGCATACATACCAGTTACAGGTACTTATATAGAAAAAGATTTATCTATAAATGAAGACATAGAGCGTTTGCGTTTAAGCACCACTTCTTCCCTACTTTCTGGTAGAAGAGATGTTTTGGTTGTTGCCTCTGTTTCTTGTTTGTATGGTATTGGTAACCCAACAGAGTTTAAAAGAAACATTATTCCTGTTGCAGTTGGGCAACTAATTTCTAGAACCAAATTTTTACATCAATTAGTACAAAGTTTGTACTCTAGAACCGAACACGAAATAAAAAGCGGAACTTTTAAAGTAAAAGGAGACGTTGTAACTATTTATCCTTCTTATGGAGATAATGGTTATAGAATTCACTTTTTTGGTGATGAAATTGAAGAAATAGAGTTGTTCGATCTAGAAAGCAATGCTGTGATTAATACTTTTGACGAGTTAAGTATTTACCCAGCAAATTTATTTGTTACCTCGCCAGATGTTTTACAAAATGCCATTCATCAAATACAAGAAGATATGATGAAACAGGTAGATTTCTTTAATGAAATTGGTAAACATTTAGAAGCAAAAAGAATTAAAGAACGAACGGAATTCGATCTTGAAATGATACGTGAACTAGGTTATTGCTCAGGAATCGAAAATTACTCTAGATATTTAGATGGCAGGCAACCAGGTACAAGACCTTTCTGTTTGTTAGATTATTTTCCAGATGATTATTTAATGGTGATAGATGAAAGCCACGTCACAGTTCCACAAACACATGCCATGTATGGTGGAGATAGAAGTAGAAAAGAAAATTTGGTAGAATATGGTTTCAGATTACCAGCAGCCATGGACAATAGACCTTTAAAATTTGATGAGTTTGAAGCCATACAAAACCAAACGATTTTTGTTTCTGCAACTCCTGCAGATTATGAATTACAAAAAACAGAAGGTGTTTTTGTAGAACAAATTATTAGGCCTACAGGCTTGTTAGATCCGCCAATAGAAGTAAGACCAAGTTTAAATCAAATAGACGATTTAATAGAAGAAATACAACTAAGAGTAGAAAAAGACGAACGTACTTTGGTAACTACTTTAACCAAAAGAATGGCAGAAGAATTAACTAAATATCTCACAAGAGTAGATATTCGTTGTAGATACATACACTCTGATGTAGATACTTTAGAACGTGTAGAAATTATGCAAGATTTGCGTAAAGGGTTGTTTGATGTTTTAATTGGTGTAAACTTATTAAGGGAAGGTTTAGATTTACCAGAAGTATCTTTAGTGGCTATTTTAGATGCTGATAAAGAAGGTTTTTTAAGAAACACCAAGTCTTTAACACAAACTGTAGGTAGAGCCGCAAGAAACGTAAATGGTTTGGCAATTATGTATGCCGATAAAATAACAGATAGCATGCAAAAAACCATAGACGAAACAGACCGTAGAAGAGAAAAACAAATTGCTTATAACACAAAAAACAACATTACGCCTACTCAGATTAATAAAAAAATAGACAATACTTTATCTAAATCTGCGGTTTCTAGTTATCATTATGACAATGCAAAACAAGTGGCTGCAGAGCAAGATTTACAATACTTACCAAAAGAAGAAATAGAAAAACGCATAAGAGATACCCGTAAAAAAATGGAAGCTGCAGCTAAAAACTTAGACTTTATTGAGGCTGCAAAATTGAGAGATGAAATTGCCGTTTTAAAGGAAAGTGTTTAAATTTATAAAATGAAAAAAAGTATACTCTTAATACTATTTATCTGCCAATTTACTTCGGCTCAAAAAAAAGAATTATATGTAAATGATGATTATGTTTTAATCGGTAAAGAAACTTATAACAAAAATATACCAGGTAAATATTTTACATATTTCAAACAAGAAAACGACTCTTTAATTATTTATATAAAATCTCCTTCAATAAAAGTAGGAAGAATTAAAGATAGTGTTCATAATAAAATTAAATACTATCTTAAAGAATTAACAAACAAAAAAATAGACGAGAAAAACACTATAATTATAAATTATTTTCCTGAAAATGATAAGTGTTTGGGCAATAGACGTTGGAATAGTAGTATTTTATATAAATTCAAAAAATTTGTAAAAAATGTAAAATCTAAAGAAAATATAAGTCAATTTTTTATTTTTAAAGATGAAAGTGTTGTTAAGAATTTTAAAAGAAAATTTACTTGGTATTTAGATAAAAATCAAATAATAGAAAAAGAATTTTTTAAATTACACTACCTCTGTTTTAGCTATATAATAATAAAACCTAATGGAAATTATTATTCAAAAAGAGGGGAATATGATATAAATAAATTACTAGAAAAAATACAAGATTAATTTTTCCTAATCCTCAACTTAATAATACTATCTATTAATTTACTTGCTTTCTTTTCGTAAATAGCTTCGTCTTTTTTAGGCCAAGTTTGTTTGGCGTTTTTATTAACCCTTTCGTTGTTCATATACTTTAGCTCTTTTTGTAGTTTTTTTATGATAGCTGCTGGGTCTAATTTTTTTTCTGATTGTACGCCTAACTTTTTTAAATTCTTTTTTAAATTGTCTGTTTCCTTTAGAAAAGCTTTCTCTTTGGCTGGTGTCCACCTTCTAAGTACTTTTAGTTTAGTTCTTTGTTTTTCTAAATAAGTTATTCTCTTTTTAATCTTTTTTATTAAAACGGTTTTATCTTGCGCTATTTTTAGGGTAGAAAAACCAGCACTTTTATAAGTTTTAGCATGTAAAGTAAAAGTTATGCTACAAATTAGTAAAAAAATAAATATCAGTATTTTTTTTTTAAATCATTTTCATAAAATTATATATACAAATTATAATTAATTGATAAAAGTACGTTTGTTAAGAGCAATTAAAAATAGACACATTTTAAAATAAAAAAACGCCTCAAAATGAGGCGTTTTTTAAAATATATTTAAGCTGTAAGTATTATGCACTTAAAACTTCGGCAACTTTATCTGCTGCTTCTTGAAATTCTGTTGCAGAAATAATTTCCATACCAGAATTGTCTATCAATTGTTTTGCTTCCGTTGCATTGGTACCTTGTAATCTACAAATAATTGGCACTGTAATTTTGTCACCCATATTTTTATATGCATCTACAACACCTTGTGCAACTCTATCACAACGAACAATACCACCAAAAATATTTACTAAAATTGCTTTTACAGCTGGATCTTTTAAAATAATACCAAAAGCAGTTTCTACTCTTTGTGCATCTGCTGTACCACCTACATCTAAAAAGTTTGCAGGCTCACCACCAGATTCTTTAATTAAATCCATGGTACCCATTGCTAAACCAGCACCGTTTACCATACAACCAACGTTTCCATCTAAATCTACATAGTTTAAACCAGCAGCTTTTGCTTCTACTTCAATCGGATTTTCTTCACGTAAATCGCGCATTGCAGCATAATCTTTATGTCTAAATAAAGCGTTTTCATCTAAAGAAACTTTAGCATCAACAGCCATTATTTTAGAATCTGAAGTTTTTAAAACAGGATTGATTTCAAACATAGAAGAATCTGACTTAATATATGCAGTATATAAAGCCGTAACAAATTTTGTCATTTCTTTAAATGCAACACCAGATAAACCTAAGTTAAAAGCAACTTTTCTTGCTTGAAAAGGCATTAAACCTAATAATGGATCTATTTCTTCTGTAAAAATTAAATGTGGTGTTTCTTCTGCAACTGTTTCTATATCCATACCACCTTCAGTAGAATACATAATCATGTTTTTACCTGTGGCTCTGTTTAAAAGAACTGACATATAATACTCATCTGGTTCTTCATCACCAGGATAATAAACGTCTTCTGCAACCAAAACTTGATTTACCAACTTTCCTTCTGCTGAAGTTTGTGGCGTAATTAACATCATTCCTAAAATATCATCAGAAATACTTTTTACTTCGTCTAAGTTTTTAGCCAGCTTAACACCACCACCTTTTCCACGACCACCAGCGTGAACTTGCGCTTTTATAACGTGCCAACCAGTACCAGTTTCTTCTGTTAATTTTTTGGCTGCATCTACAGCTTCTGCTGGAGTGCTTGCTACAATTCCTCTTTGAATTCTAACCCCAAAACTATTTAATATTTCTTTTCCTTGATATTCGTGTAAGTTCATTGTTTTAATGTTTTTAAACGCAA
Organism: Polaribacter sp.; assembly: GCF_965656025.1. Classification (GTDB taxonomy): domain Bacteria; phylum Bacteroidota; class Bacteroidia; order Flavobacteriales; family Flavobacteriaceae; genus Polaribacter. Next base: position 43,815 of record NZ_CBFHJT010000013.1, on the reverse strand, counting down.
GCAAAAGTACAAATTCAGATGTAAAATTTTGCAATCTTTCCTATAAAAAAATCAAAAAATAAAAACTTTTATTTCTTTAAGAAATCTTTAACACTCTGTAAGTGTAACACTTTAAAAAAAAGATAGTCTTTCTTACAATTAACACAATTTTATGAAAGTACCTTAATTAGGTTAAATACTTTCGCTTTGTGTTTATTCACAATCAACCAAAAAAGTACATGTTCAAAAAAATTATTATCTTAAAACTATTCGTTTTAACCATAGGCTCTTTGTATGCCCAAAACAATCAAAACAGAAAAAAAGTAACCACAACAAGAGCAACTAAAGCACCAAAAATAGACGGTTTTTTAAATGATGATGCCTGGAAAAATGCAGAGCTTCTTACAAATTTTGTCATTTTTAGACCCGAAAATGGAACTGCCGTAAAAGACGAGTATCAAACAACTGTAAAAGTTATTTACGACGACAATGCTGTATATATTTCAGCAGAAATGCTTGACCCAGACCCTGAAAATATACCACAGGAATTTGCTGTAAGAGATAATTTTAGTCAAGCAGATTTCTTTTTGGTTACCATAAATCCAAATGACGATGGCCAAAATCCATTTGAATTTCTTGTACAATCAACAGGAAACCAAGCAGATTCTAAAGTTTCTAACGGAAATGAAGATTTTAATTGGAGTGCTGTTTGGGAAAGTGCTGCAAAAATTACAGACAAAGGCTGGAATGTTGAAATAAAATTGCCTTACAGAGCTATTCGTTTTGCAAACAGACCTGTACAATCTTGGGGTTTTAATTTTCATAGGCGTTTAGAAAGATTAAATGAGCAACATACTTGGACACATATTGATAATTCTGTTGGAAGATGGACGCAATATGATGGTTTAGTAGAAGGTTTTACCAACATAAAACCTCCAACAAGGTTAAATTTATACCCTTATGCATCTGCAACTTCTATTTCTTTTAATGGAGAAACCACTTACGACTATAGTGTTGGTATGGATCTTAAATATGGATTGTCAGAAAACTTTACCTTAGATGCTACTTTAATACCAGATTTTAGTCAGGTTGGTTTTGATAATGTAGAATTAAACTTAGGCCCTTTTGAACAACAATTTACAGAACAACGTCAGTTTTTTACAGAAGGTACAGAGCTATTTAATATTGCCAATTTATTTTATTCAAGAAGAATTGGTGCAGCACCAATAGATCAATTTAATGTAGCTTCTAACCTTTCTGTAGATGAAGAAATTATAGATTACCCAGGTAAAGTTACCATGTTAAATGCTGTAAAAATTTCTGGAAGAACTAAAAAAGGATTGGGTATTGGTTTTTTTAACGCCATCACAGAAACTACAAAAGCGACCATCAAAAACAACACAACAGGCGAAACAAGACAAGAAGTAATAGATCCATTTACGAACTACAATATTTTGGTTTTAGACCAACAATTCAATCAGAACTCAAACGTTTCTTTAATTAACACCAACGTAACCAGAGATGGACGTTTTAGAGATGCTAATGTAACTGCTTTAGACTGGCATATAGAAACCAAAGACAGCAAATACAACGCAGATGGTTCTTTTAGAATGAGTAATATTTCTGATGATGTTTTTAACCCAAATACTGGTTATACGTTTGATAATAGTTTTGGCTATAATTCTGGCAACTGGAATTGGGAAATAGGTTATAATTTCACCAATAAAGATTTTAACCCAAATGATTTAGGTATTCAATTTGGTAATGACCAACAAACCATTTACGGGAGTGCTGGTTGGAGAACTTTACAACCCACAAAAAAGTTTAATAGATATAATTTTAATTTTTACAACCAAGCTAACTTTCAACATTTTTCTGGAGCATTTACAGGTTATAATGCTGGTTTTGGTGCAAGTGCACAAACAAGAAAACGTTTTACATTTGGTGGTAATCTAAACTACGGATCAGAAAGAAGAGACTATTTTGAACCAAGACAAGGAACCACAAGTGGTGTTTATTTTTTAAGACCTGAAAGATTGAATGTAAATACTTGGATTTCTACCAATTCTCAAAAAAAATTAGAGTTAAATGCTGATGTTTATTACAATATGTTTACCAATCATCCTCAAGAAGGTTACGGGTTTAGCGTAAGCCCTAGATATCGATTTACTAATCAGTTTTCTTTACAATATAGCTTAAGATTTAACAAAAGGTTTAATGATCAAGGTTATGTAAGTCAAAATGCATCCAATGTAATTTTCGGTCAAAGAAATCGTAAAGATTACTCTAACAACATTTCTGGAAAATATAATTTTAGCACAAACTCTTCAATATCCTTAAGTTTTAGACATTATTGGAGTGATGTTGCCTACAATGGTTTTTACGACTTAAATCCAGATGGTTCGCTATCAGAAAATAGTTTTGTTGATAATGACGTAAACTTTAATAGTTGGAATTTAGATTTGAATTATTTTTGGCAATTTGCACCAGGTAGCCAATTAATTGTTTTTTATAGAAATTCAATTTTTGATAGCAATTCAAATTCAGGTTTAAATTTTTACGAAAACTTAGAAAATTTATTCAATCAACCCAATCAACATACATTTTCTGTAAGGTTTGTATATTTTATAGACTATAATACTATAAAAAATATTTTTTAAACTGTTTTTTAAACTGTTTTATATCAAATTTGAATTTGAAATCAGAAATGCACCCGCTTTTCTGATTTCTTTTTTATATTTTCGTTAGAAATTTAGCGCTAATGATTGTAAGTAAAAATATTCATAAATATTATGGTGATGTTGAAGTATTAAAAGGAGTAGATTTACAAATAGAAAGAGGTGAAATTGTAGCTATTGTAGGGCCTTCTGGAGCCGGTAAAACAACACTCTTACAAATTATTGGTACTTTAGACAAACCGCTTAAAGAACAAGACTTTCAACTTTCTCTAAACAACATTTCTTTAAAAGATTTATCTGATAAAGAATTGTCTTCTTTTAGAAACAAGCATATAGGTTTTATTTTTCAATTTCATCAACTTTTACCTGAATTTACAGCTTTAGAAAATGTTTGTATCCCTGCATTTATTGCTAAAAAATCAAAAAAAGAAGCAGAAGATAAAGCAAAAGAATTATTAGAGTTTTTAGGACTATCTCACAGGATAAATCACAAACCAAACGAACTTTCTGGTGGCGAGCAACAAAGAGTTGCTGTGGCAAGAGCTTTAATTAATAATCCGTCGGTTATTTTAGCAGACGAACCCAGTGGAAATTTAGATAGCGAATCTGCCAAAAATTTACATGAACTTTTCTTTAAACTTCGCGATAAATTTGGGCAAACATTTGTTTTGGTTACCCATAACAAAGAATTGGCAACAATGGCAGACAGAACGTTAACCATGAGAGATGGTAAAATTATATAAAAATGAAGAAAATTGGGTTATTTTTAGTAGCTATAATAACTTTAAACTCTTGTGCAACCATTTTAAATGGTAAAACAACTACAGTTAAAATATCTTCAGACAGACCTAGTAAAATCATTTTTAAAAAAGATACCATCTCTATAAATAATAGAAAAACTACTATAAAACCAAAACGCTCTAAAAAACCTTTAAAAATTACAGTTTTAAAAGATACTTTACAGCAAGATTTTTATTTTGAAAAAAAAATATCTGCTACCTCTATTCTAAATTTGTATAATTATGGCATAGGACTAATTCCAGACATTTTTACTCAAAAAATTTATAGGTATCCTAATAATTTACATTTTATTACAGATAGTACATCTAATAAAATTGTTTTAGGTCATAAAAAAATAGTTGCAATACCAAAAAATAAATTATTTGTTTATACCTCAATATTAGCTCCTTTTGATATTTTTTCAATACCTATGTTAACTATTGGTACAGAACTTTTTCTTGCGAAGAACTTTAGTTTAAGTGCTGAGTATGGAAGACTTTTCCCAAATGTAAAATTAAGTAGTCATGAAATTAGTTATTTAGAAGAAAAAGCTTTTTCCTTAAGATTCGAAGGCAAGTGGTATAATGGTATCAATTTAACAAAAAACGTACACTTAAACGAATATTTAGGCTTAGAGTTTAGAAGTATAAATAGTCAATACAATGATATTTTAGATTATTATGAGGACAATACTAATTTTACTTATGAAAACATAATTAGAGATGATTTTGCTACAAAAAAAAGAGTTACAATCATAAATTTAAAATATGGCTTATTAGTTCCAATAACAAAAAGATTTTATTTTGATTTTTACACGGGATTGGGCCTAAGAATTAAAAGATTCAATCATATAAACTTAGAATTTGATAAAAATATACATCAAATTTATGATGATAATTTTCCTTCTTTTGATGTTAGAGTTTTTAAAAATTATGATAAAAGAATACTTTCTAACTTTACATTAGGTTGTAAATTTGGCATTAACTTTTAAAATACACCGTGAAAAAAACATTTATAAATCTTTTAAATTATCTAAAAAATCCTGTTTTAGAAAAAGATCAAAATTCAGACATAAAATATCGTTTAAAAATATTTTTACATATTTTATCTTTTAGCATCGTTACAGGCATAGTAATTTCTCCTGTATTTTACCTTTTTGAAGAACTAAATTGGATAAGTTTAGAAAACCATAAAGTAGAAGAACTATTTGATGGTATGAGTAAATTACAAATAATTCTTTTAGGTGCTATTGCTGTACCTATTATTGAAGAATTACTTTTTAGAGGTCCCATTACTTCCTTTAAAAAGCCAAAAGCCTTTAAACTTGGGTTTTACTTTTTTACACTCGCTTTTGGCTTGGTACACTTAACAAATTTTGATATTACTACCAATGTTCTAATTTTAGCACCCATTTTAGTATTACCTCAAACTTTAGTTGGTGCCTACTTTGGTTTTATTAGAGTACGTTTTGGCCTGCAATGGTCTATGCTATTGCATGGTAGCTACAATTTATTTTTTATTCTTTTAGGCTTTTTATCAGATTTCTAATATGAAAAAAACGGAACTCAAAGACTTTTTAAATGAAAAAGTGGTTTTGTACAACAACCCTAAGTTTATAGAGTCAGACCCTATTCAAATTCCACATTTATTTTCTAAAAAAGAAGACATAGAAATTGCAGCATTTTTAACAGCCACCATTTCTTGGGGCAACAGAACCATGATTATAAAAAATGCTTTAAAAATGATGGAATTATTAGACAACTCGCCTTTTGATTTTGTGAAAAACCATCAAGAATCAGATTTAAAATCATTAGAGAATTTTGTCCACAGAACCTTTAATCATATCGATTTTCAGCAATTTATCACATCTCTAAAACACATTTACAGCCAACACAATGGCTTAGAAAATGCACTTGCCATAAGAGATGGTTCTAAAACTTATCAAACAGCCATCAACCATTTTAAAAGTATTTTTTTTGAAGTACAGCATCAACAAAGAACACAAAAACACGTTTCTGATCCGTTAAAAAATTCGGCAGCTAAACGTATCAATATGTTTTTACGTTGGATGGTGAGAAATGATGCAGCTGGTGTAGATTTCGGAATTTGGAAAACCCATAATCCTGCAAATTTATCTTGTCCTTTAGATGTACACTCTGGGAACGTAGCTAGAAAATTAAAAATTCTACTTAGAAAACAAAACGATTGGAAAGCGGTTGCTGAATTAGATAAAAATCTTAGAAAATTAGATAAAATCGATCCTGTAAAATATGATTTTGCATTGTTTGGTTTAGGAGTTTTCGAAAAGTTTTAATTAGAAGTTAACAACAGCTTTCTAAATCCTTTTTTTTGTAATAAATTAGATGTTTAAAATATAATTATTATGAAAAAAATAGTTGGTATAATTTTCTTATTTTTAGTATTTACTTTAAAAGCACAAGACCATAGAATACCTTTAGACACCACAATTGTAACTACAAATACAGTAAAAATTAAAGGCAAAACAGTGGCTTATAAAGCTACTACAGGTATGCAACCCGTTTGGAATGATCATGGAGAAATTATTGCATCCTTATATTATACCTATTACAAAAGAACAGGTGTAAAAAATACTGCAAAACGCCCAATAATTATGTCTTTTAATGGTGGTCCTGGTTCTGCTTCTGTTTGGATGCATATTGCCTACACCGGTCCAAAAGTACTTAAAATTGACTCAGAAGGTTATCCTATTCAACCTTATGGAGTTAAAGACAATTCTAATTCAATATTAGATGTGGCGGATATTGTGTATGTAAACCCAGTAAATACAGGATATTCTAGACCCATAGTTAAAAAAGGAGAAAAATTAGATAAATCGCTGTTTTTTGGTATTAATGCAGATGTAAAATATTTAGCTTCTTGGCTAAATACATTTATCACAAGAAATAATAGGTGGGAATCTCCAAAATATATTATTGGCGAGAGTTATGGAGGCACACGTGTCATGGGTTTAGCAGCAGAATTGCAAAATGCCCAATGGATGTATTTAAATGGCGTAATAATGGTTTCTCCAGCAGATTATAAGGTATTAAGAACAGGAGGTTCTGTAGATTATGCCATCAACCTTCCTTATTTCACTGCTGCAGCTTGGTATCATAAAATGTTGCCACCACAATTACAAAACAAAGATTTATTAGAAATTTTGCCAGCAGCCGAAGATTTTGCTATAAATACGCTATTACCAGCTATTGCAAAAGGTGGGTTTATAGAAAATTCAGAAAAGAATAAAGTGGCAGAAAAAATGAGCGAATATTCTGGTTTGAGTAAAAAAGTGATTTTACAGAACAATTTAGAAGTATCTCCTAGCTTTTTTTGGAAAGAACTTTTAAGAGATAAAACAGGCAATACTATTGGTAGACTAGACTCTAGATATTTAGGTTTAGACAAAAGAGACATTGGCATTAGCCCAGATTTTAACTCAGAACTTACCTCTTGGCTACATTCTTTTACACCTGCCATTAACTATTATATTAGAGAAGAACTAAATTTTAAAACAGATGTTAAATACAATGTATTTGGCTCGGTTTCTCCTTGGGATAACAGAAACAATAATGTTAGAGAAGGCTTGCGACAAGCCATGGCTCAAAACCCCTATTTAAAAGTTTTGGTGCAATCTGGTTATTATGATGGTGCAACCACATATTTTAGCGCCAAATATACCCTATGGAAAACAGACCCAAGTGGAAAAATGAAAGATAGATTCTTTTTTAAAGGATACAGAAGTGGGCACATGATGTATTTAAGAAATGAGGATTTAGAAAAAGCAAATGACGATTTGAGAGACTTTATCAAACAAAGTTTGTCTAATGGAAAACCTGCAAAATATTAAGTAAATGCAATTTAAAAACCCCGAAGTTTTATACTTTTTAGCACTGTTAATTATCCCCATTTTGGTGCATCTTTTTCAGTTGCAAAAGTTTTTAAAAATTCCTTTTTCAAATGTTGAATTTTTACAAAAACTACAACAACAAACACGTAAAAGTTCTCGCATAAAAAAATGGCTTATTTTAGCCACCAGACTGCTATTATTTTTAGCGATAATTTTTGCATTTTCACAACCTTATTTTAGTAACAAAAACATCAATAAAAAACAACATAATTTTGTATACTTAGACAACTCTTTAAGTACAAACACCAATGGAGAAAAAGGGAATTTATTAAAAATTTCAGCTCAAGAAATTATAGAAAATGCAAATGATAAAAATGAATTTTCATTACTTACAAATTCAGATTTTTTTAAAAATATTAGCAAATCTGATTTAAAAGAAATACTTTTAAACATTCAAAACACTCCCAAAAAACTCCCTTTAGAAACTGTTTTACTAAAAATTAAGCAGGAAAACTCAACGAAAACTAACACTTTAAATAAAAATACAATAATATCTGATTTTCAGAGTAATTACAATTTTAAGTTTACAAATGTAACACCCGTTTTTAGCGCTATAAAACTACAAGCTTCTCAAAAAAACAACCTTTCTATTGATAGTATTTTTATTAGTGACAAAAATAGCACTAATTTTACGGTAAACATCGTGGTTAAAAATCAAGGTGCAGAAAAAGACAATGTGCCTATTGCTATTTTTAACAAAGATGTTTTGGTCAGCAAGCAGTCCTTCCCTATTCTGAAAGATGTAAAAAAAACAATACAATTCACGATACAAAATACTGCAGAATTTTTAGGAAAAATCACACTAACTTTTAGCGATACTTTTGCATTTGATAACACGTATTTTTTTACATTAAATAATAACCAAAAAACACGCGTTTTAGCCATTGGAAATGATCCTACTTTTTTAACTAAAATTTTTACAAAAAACGAGTTTGAATTTACAAAAACTACACTACAAAACATCAACTACAACACCATACAAGAACAACAATTAATTGTCTTAAATGAGTTAGAAGAAATACCAGAAATTTTACTTAAAAGTTTAGTTACATTTTCTAAAAATGGAGGTAGTATTGTCATCATACCCAATGAAAAAATAAACCTAAATTCTTATAATTTATTTTTAAGAAATTTAAATATTGGTAAAATTGAACCAAAAAAAACAGACACTTTAAAAATTACTACTATCAATTACAAGCATCCTATTTTTAAAAATGTGTTTTCAAATAAAGTTAGTAATTTTCAATATCCGAAAGTAAATACCCACTACCCTATTTTAGGCAACAACTCTAAAATTGTTGCATTTGAAAACAACACTTCTTTTATAAGTCAATTAGGCAACAGTAATATTTATTATGTAGCAAGTGCATTAAATAAGAACAATAGTAATTTTTTAAATTCGCCATTGATTGTACCTGTTTTTTACAATTTTGGGAAAATGAGTTTTCAATATCCAAAATTAGCCTACACTTTAGACGAAGAAAACAACATAGAAATTGAAACTTCTTTGGGTAAAGACGTTATTTTAAAAATCGCGAATGAAAACACTTCATTTATTCCACTACAACAAAATTATCAAAATAAAGTAGTATTAAAAACTAAAGAACAACCTACAGAATCTGGGTTTTACAACATTTTAAAAGGTGAAGAAAAAATACAAAGTATTTCCTTTAATTATCCAAAAGAAGAAAGCTTATTAAACTTTTTAGATTTAAATACTTTATCTAAAAACAATAAAAATGTTACAATTTCTAGCTCTATTAAAGAGGTTTTTAATGAAATTAATAAAAATAACGAAGTTCATTGGTTATGGAAATGGTTTTTAGCCTTGGCAATTGTATCTTTGTTGTTAGAAATTTTGATTTTAAAATTCTATAAACCATGATTACGCTTATAAAGTCGGCAAAAATTATAGATACTTCTAGCCCATTTCATCAACAAACAAAAGACATTTTAATTAATGATGGAATCATTACCAAAATAGCAGATAACATTCCAAATAAGAAAGACTATCAACTTGTAGAAAAAGAAAACCTACATGTTTCTTGTGGCTGGTTTGATACGAGTGTTTCTCTCGGAGAACCTGGTTTTGAAGAACGCGAAACCATAAAAAACGGTTTAATGGTGGCAGCAAAAAGTGGTTTTTCTGCAGTTGCAGTAAACGCAAACTCTAATCCTGTAATAGATAATAAATCTGGTGTAGAATTTTTAATAAACAAAGCACAAGGTTTTGCAACTAAACTTTACCCAATTGCAGCGTTAACCCAAGAAAGTAAAGGTGTAGAAATAGCAGAATTGTATGATATGCAACAATCTGGCGCTATCGCTTTTGGTGACTACAACAAACCTGTAAACAATGATAATTTGATGAAAATTGCTTTATTGTACGCTCAGAATTTTGAGGGCTTGGTGTTGAGTTTTCCAAAAAACAAAGCCATTGCAGGAGAAGGCATTGCGCATGAAGGAGAAAACAGCACAAAATTAGGCTTAAAAGGCACACCTGCTTTAGCAGAACACATTCAAATTGCTAGAGATTTATTTTTATTAGAATACACAGGTGGCAAATTGCACATTCCAACTATTTCTAGTGCAAAATCTGTAGACTTAATTAAGGACGCTAAAAAGAAAGGTTTGCAAGTAACTTGCAGTGTAGCTGCTCATCACCTAACACTAACAGACCAAGAGTTACATGGATTCGATAGCTATTTTAAAACCAATCCACCTTTAAGAACCAACAAAGACTGCAAAGCTTTGCAAAAAGGTGTTAAATCTGGTGTAATTGATGTAATTACATCTGACCACAACCCAATAGATATTGAACATAAAAAAGTAGAATTTAGCGAAGCCAAAGATGGAACTATTGGCTTAGAAAGTGCATTTGGAGCCATCAATTCTGTTTTAACTTTAGATGATTTTATAGACAACATTACCCACAAACCAAGAGCAGTTTTTGGTGTAGAAACAACTTCAATTGCTGAAGGTCAAAAGGCAGATATCTCACTTTTTAATCCATCAGAAAACTATACATTTACCAAAGAACATATTTTATCAACCTCAAAAAACAGTGCTTTTTTAAATAAAAAATTAACAGGAAAAGCCTACGGTATTTTTGCAAATAGTCAATTGATTTTAAACGTTTAAATTTTGAAAAATCAGACATTTAAAGAAGGCAAAAACATGGGTATTGTTAGTTATTTAACAATTATTGGGCTTATTATTGCTTATATTTCTAATAAGAATAAGAACAACTATTTTGCTAATTTCCATATTAGACAAAGCCTTGGTTTACATATTTTATATTTTGCAAATAAATATATTGTGTATGCTTATTTTGGCACTGTAGCTGGTAATATTGGCAGATTTGGTGTTTTAGTTCTTTTTGCATTGGGTTTTATTAGTGCACTACAAGAAGAAGTAAAATTTGTTCCTTTATTTGGAGAGAAATTTCAAGAATGGTTTCGAAATATATAAACAAACTTTTATAAGGTATGAGTAACTTACACTACATTGTTAGAGAACCCAAAATAAAAACAACACAACCCCCATTATTAATTTTATTGCATGGTTATGGCAGTAATGAGCAAGATTTATTTTCGTTTGCCCAAGAATTGCCAGAAGAACTATTAATTATAAGCGCACAAGCACCACTTTCTATGAGTTTTGGTGGTTATGCTTGGTATTCTATCAATTTTGATGATATCAATGGAAAATTTTCTGATTTAAAAGAAGCGAAAGAATCGATTAATAAAATTGCTATTTTTATTGATGAAATTCAAGCGAAATATCAAACAAATCCAGATAAAACTTTTTTACTTGGTTTTAGTCAAGGAGCTATTTTAAGCTATTCATTAAGTTTTTTCTATCCAAATAAAGTGCCTTACGTAATTGCACTAAGTGGCTACATCAACAAAGAATTATTGCCTAAAGAAATACCAGCTAACATAAAAACTGAATATTATTGTTCACATGGTACTGTAGATCAAGTACTACCTGTGGCTTGGGCAAGAGCATCTAAACCATTTTTAAATGAGTTAGGACTAAAAAATGAGTATTCTGAATACAATGTGGGTCATGGTGTTGCTCCACAGAATTTTTTGAGCTTTAAAAACTGGATTTTAAAAAATTTGTAGTTTTTAAAAAAAATGAACCACAGTATTTTTTAAACTACCTTTGTTTAAAATTACAATACATGCAGTTTTCTGAAATCCCACTAGATTCCTCAATTTTAAAAGCAGTTGCAGAACAACGCTTTCACACACCTACTTTAGTTCAGCAAAAGGCAATTCCTTTGGTTTTACAAAAGAAAAATGTAGTTGTTACAGCAAACACAGGTACAGGGAAAACAGCCGCTTTTGCATTACCTATTTTACACCTGTTATCAAACAAAAAAACGGAGTCTGAAAAGAAAAAAATAAAGTCGCTAATAATTACACCCACTCGTGAATTAGCCATACAGATTTTACAAAATTTCAATAATTTCGGACAATACACAGCCTTAAAAACAACTGCCGTTTTTGGTGGTGTATCTTTAGAACCACAAAAAGAAGTTTTGGCAAAAGGAGTCGATATTTTAATAGCAACTCCTGGTAGATTAATAGACCTTCAAATGCAAGGAAATATTGATTTGAGTGCTGTAGAAATTTTTGTATTAGATGAAGCAGATCTTATGCTAGACATGGGTTTTATTAAAGACATCAAAAAAATTGAAGGTTTGTGCCCTAAAAAGAAACAAACCCTACTTTTTTCTGCAACAATGCCCAATAAAATTGTTGAATTGTCTCAAATCATTCTAAAAAACCCTGTGAAGATTGAGATAAATCCAGAGGAAGCCACAGCCAAAAATATTGGACAATTACTCTATTATCTCCCTAAAAAAAACAAAACAGATCTCTGTTTACATTTGCTTAGAAATACCATTAATGGACGTATCATTATTTTTAGACGTACCAAGTTTGGGGTAGATAAGTTAGAACAAACCTTACTGAAAAATGGTTATAATGCCATTAGTTTACATGGTGATAAAACACAAGCGATAAGAAACAAAGCGATAGAAGATTTTAAAAGTAAAAAAGCCAATATTTTAATTGCCACAGATGTCGCTGCACGTGGCATAGATATTAGCAATGTTGATGCTATTATTAATTTTGACATTCCCAATGTTGCAGAAACTTATGTACATAGAATTGGTAGAACTGGTAGAGCAGGTAAATCTGGTATTGCGTTTTCTTTTTGTTCTCCTGATGAAAATTCTTATATAAAAAATATTGAAGTTTTATTAGAAAAACCAATTAAAGTAATTACAGATCATCCTTACCCAATAACGAAACCAAAACACACCAAAAAGCAACCCAATACCCTATCTAAACATAAAAAAGGCAGAAAATCTACCGCTTCTAAAAAGAAGAAAAAACGCTGGTATTAAGCTACTTAATTTATTTTGCTTTTAAATCTAAAAACCTGTAACTTCGCTAACACCGATTATAAGTCATTAAAAACGACGTCATATTCGTCTTAAGTTAGCAAACATATAAAACGAACGGTATGAAAAGAAGATTTAAAATTTTTATTTTCACCTTAATGCTAGGGATGGCATTTAATGTAAACGCACAAAGCAAAGTAAATAAGTACAGCTTTTCTGTATATGTATCGAGTGGTACAGCAAGTAGTGAGTGCTTGGATATAAAAAAAGCCTATGTCAGTCCTATTGTCTCCCACAGTTTTGATAAAGAATATAGCTGGAATACAGAATCAGAAACTATGAACTTAGGGCGGAAATGGTCTAAGAAATGTCAAGCAAAATTTGGAATAAATAAAACTTATTGTTGGGGAAGCAGACAACAAGTTTGGCGAAAAAGTAGAAGTGAGGTTGATGAGGAAAGAGATAAAGTAATTGCAGACCTAAGAAGACAAGGCTACTCTATTACAGAGAATTACACATTTGGATTTAGATACAACTACAAATAACAAAATAAATTAAAAATGAAAAAACTATTTATACTTTTTGCAATACTAACCTTAACCAATTTAAATGCCCAAGAAAAGCAAAATGATGCCACCTTGGAGGAGACTATTAGTTTTATTAAAAAATATAAGCATCATATAAATGGAATATGGCTTCCTAAATGGTATAATAAATTTGGGGAAATTGCCTTTAAGAATTATACAAATACATACATCAAGGATTCAGGTAATTATCTTAATATGATAATTGAATCAAAAAATAAGAAAATTGACAAAGATGTTAAAGTTTATTTAGATCTTACAAAATTAAGAAATTCTAGTAACTACTCTACTAGAGGAAATGAAGTTATTGTACTAAATTTTATAGGTAAATATTGTTTTGTCGATGAATATAATGAGCGTAATGATAAAAAAAGAAATTTTAAGGGAAATTTTGTGAGATTAAGCATTAGTAACAGTGAAATGCGACCAAGACTCGCTAAAGCTTTTAATCATTTGGCTTACCTTATGAAAAAGAAACGTTTGGAAAAACAGAAAAACTCAGGGGACAAATTTTGAATTATTAATCAAAAACAAATAAATCATGAAATACTTTCAATCACTATTCAAATCCGTTTTGTGTATGGCTTTGTTGACATTAATGTTCAGTGAAGTACAAGCCCAAAAGATTGTTCAATTTAGCCAGTACAAAATCTATAAAGACGATTACGGCACAACAAAAATAAAAATTCAACCACATACCAGAAGTACCAATGTTGGAGCAGACGAATCTAAGTACCAAAGTGGCTTTAACGTCTATGGCGTGTTAATTTGCTATACTGTGGATGGCGAAAGAAAGGCTAAGCGTCAGGATATGACATATGACTTAAAAAACAAAGGCTATTACGAGGTTGCTTTGGCTTACACAGACAAGGCTAAAGTAGGTTCAGTGAGCGTTACTTATTTTAATATGATAGATGACCCAAAAAGCAGTTGGCCTAAAAAGGACGATTGTTATTAAATATGTTTGCTAACATAGTATAAAAATAATAGCGTTTTAATAGCTAAAACGAATGCGAATTTTATAGATCAAACAACAGTAATAAACCGAAAAGTAAGTGTGTAAAACACCGCTACTATTCTTATACATTACCGTTAACAAATCTCCCAAAAATCAAAGATTTAAAATAATTTTTTGAACAAACTCCTCAGCTGTATAAGGTTTTGCAATTACATCTTTAAAACCTATTTTTTTGTAACGTTTTACATCTTCTTGCAACGTATTGGCTGTTAAGGCTAAAAAAGGAATTTTTTGGTTGGTATTTTTAAAATCTTTTTTTAGTTGCACCAAAGCTTCACCTGTCATATTTGGCATGTGAATATCTAGTAAAACAATATCAAAAGACTTATTTATAAGTGTATTTAAAGCTTCTAATCCGTCTTTTACTAGTGTAATTATAGCATTTTCTTTTTTGAGTATGTGTGCTACAATGGCTTGGTTCATTGCATCATCATCAGCTATTAAAATACGACAGTTTGCTAATGATTTTTCAATTACTGTTGCTTTATCTTCAGGTTTATTTTCAGTGAGATTAAGCACTTTATCAAATGGAATTTCCATTGTAAATGTGGTACCTTTATCTAAAATACTTTCTACAGAAATTTCACCTTCCATAGCTACTAACAAACGCTTTACAATAGACAAACCTAAACCTGCTCCACCAAAAACACGATTGTCATCTAAGTTATTTTGTTGGTATTCGTTAAAAATTTTGGCAGCTTGTTCTTTAGACATTCCTCTACCAGAATCTTTAATTTGAAACTGAATAGTTGCCTTTTTTTCAGTTTCAGCAATGCAATCAACTTTTAAAATAATACTGCCTTGATCTGTAAACTTGATAGCGTTAGAAATTAAATTAGACAATATTTGATGTATCCGAACGTCATCACCTAACAAGTTATTAGGTACATTATTTGCTGTATCTAATTGCAATAAAATATCTTTTTTGCTACTTTGTTTTGTATAGTTGTGTATGCAACTTTTTACAATTTCAGTGATAGAAATGGGTGCATTTAACAATTTTAATTTACCTGCTTCTATTCTAGATAAATCTAAAATATCATCTACAATTACCTTTAACTTTTTACTAGAAAGTTGTAGGTATTTTACATACTCGTTTAGATTATTGTTTGTATTTTCTTCTGATATTAGGCTCGCATATCCTAAAATAACATTTAAAGGATTCCTAATTTCGTGGCTCATAATTGCCAAAAAACGCGATTTTTCTTCATTGGCTTTGTCTGCAATTTCTCGCAATCTTTTTAGCTCTTCGTTTTTTATAGCCAGTTCTCTTTTTATAAAGAAAATATCGTTTCTGTTTTGATTTAATTGGTCTACAATTTTATAAACGTTGGTTCTGTTATGTATTAAAACCTCTATAAAATTATCTTTTTTAAAAAGCTCTATATCTACATTATATTCTGCAGTTCCTTCAACTATAACCATACCTTCCAGCAAAAATGGTTCTGCTGTAGACAAAGCCTCTAAAGTACCTTCTAAGAAAGGACAAACTTTATAAATAACCTCCTGTTTCTTAAAAATCGATTTTGCAAAATTACCTGCAATAATGTTAGTAATAACTCCAGAAAAATCTGTAGTTACTTGTAAAAAGACATCTTCTATTTTTGCAGGTATCAATGGATATTATTTTATGGCTTGAGCGGCTAGTTGCAAAAATGCATCTTCTACATTTTCGTCTTCTTTTGCACTGGTAATTAAATCTATATTTACAGGTATTGTTTGCACAACATCTTTTAGTTCGTTTTCTGAAAGCAGGTCTTTTTTATTACCAACAATGGTAATATTATCTAAACCAGACAATTCTTTAATGTTTTGTAAGTGATTTTCTATAGTTAAATAGGTTTCTTCTCTACTTACATCAAAAACAAACATGGCTGCACTTGCGCCTAAAAAATAAGCTTTGGGTATTTTTTCATCTCCACTTGTACCAGCCACATCCCAAATTAAAAGTTTTATTTCTTGATTGTTGTAAGCAACTACTTTAGAACTTACACGCACACCAATCGTACTTATATAGTCTTCTGAAAATTGATTTAAGACAAATCTTCTAATTAAAGAAGTTTTACCAACACCAAAATTACCTACTAATAATACTTTTTTAGCAATCATAAATTGTATTGATTAATCTATTAAGTGTCTTTCTATCAATACGTTTAATCTTTCTTCATCAGACAAATAATCTCTGTCTCGTAAAATAATTTCTGCTAAATTATTTACATTATCTGCTAAAGTTTCTCTAAACGAAGCATTTAAAACACCTGAAGTTGCAATGGCTATATAAATGGTTTTAAAATTATTGATGTTTAATTGAAAGCTATCAAATTTAATATCTTCTAAATTTTGATTTTCTTTAGAAAACGCTTCTTCTGCAAAAGATTTAATGGCCGTAAGCATGCCAGAAACCATGTCTTTATCTGCAATATTACCTCTTGTAAAACTTCCTGCAAGCAAACCCGAATCTTTTTCTATAATAAAAACCTCTTCTATAACTGGCTCAAAAACTTCTTGCAAAACGATATCTGCATCGTTTTTTTTCCCTTTAAAAAAGCGGGTAAACATTTGTGTAAATGAGAATTTCTCTTGAATTGTTTTATTGATACTGTCAGACAACTTTGTTATTTCGCTAACAATAGCTTTTTTAACCAATTTACCCATAATTGGATACAAGGCTTCTACAACTTCGTCTTGTGAATCTCTAATTTGAACCTTAATAGTTTCTGTGATCGTACCTCCAAAATATTTGGGGAAATTTTCGCGTAAGTCTTCTATTTTTTCATCTACTAAAGGGTCTACTCTTTTAGATAGCTTTTCCCTTTTAATAATTTCTTCACTTAACGCAGTAAATTTCTCTCTATCATCTTCTAGTAAAAGTTCTCTGAGCAACTCAAAACGATTGTCTTTTGTGTTATCTGCAGTTTGCTTTTTCATCTATTCTTGCAACATCAATGCAATTTTTTCTAAAGCTTTTCCTAGTTTTCTTCTGTCGGCTTTTTCATCATCTAAATCTGCCAAACGTTTGTCTAAATCGTCATTTAAATCTTGAAATTTATGATCCATTAAACTTTCTAAATCTGCCAATTTATTTTCTAAATTAGTAACAGCAGCACCTAAATTTTTCTGAGTTTCGTTTTGTAAGGCCTTTATTCTGTTATAAACATCTTCAAACTCAGTATTGTATTGTTGTATATTTTCACCAAAAATAAGGTCTCTAACAGCAGCAATTCTGCTGTCTACTTCTTGGGTGGTTTCTCGAGCTTTACTTTTCTCTGACTTATTTTCCATTGATTTTATGGTTGGGTTAATTAATGGGGAATGTTACAAAACATTTATAGCGTTAATTTTAAAAGGCTATAGACAAATATATTAAAAAATTATGAGTAAAAATCTATGCTTCTATCTTTAAACCATCGTAAGCTAAAAACACATTTTTAGGTAGCTTTTTAGAAACCTCTTTATGAAAACCTAATTTATGACTAATGTGTGTAAAGTATGTTTTTTTTGGTTGTATTTCTGTTACAAAATCTAAAGCCTCTTGTAAATTAAAATGTGTAGGATGTTTTTCTATTCGCAGTGCATTTACAATTAAAAAATCTAAATCTTTCAGCTTTAATTTTTCTTCTTCAGAAATACTTTTTACATCTGTTAAATAGGCAACATTGTTTATTCTGTAGCCCAAAATTGGTAAGTTACCATGCAATACTTGAATAGGCGTAACTTTTAAATCATCTATAAAAAATGAATCATTTTTTACAATATTCGCAGTTACACTTGGGGCACCAGGATACCTATTTTCTACAGAAAAAATGTATTGAAAACGTTGTTCTAAACTTGTTAGGGTTCTGTCATTTAAATAAATAGGCATTTCACCAATTTTGTAACAGTAGGGACGCAGATCGTCTATACCTGCTGTATGATCTGCATGTTCATGCGTAAACAAAACAGCATTAATTAACAGTACATTTTCTCTTAACATTTGTTGTCTAAAATCTGGTCCACAATCTATTACGTAATTTTTATCATCATAAGAAATTAAAACAGAAGATCGCAAACGCTTATCTTTAATATCTGTAGATAAACAAACAGGATCTTGACTTGCAATCATTGGAATGCCTTGCGAAGTTCCTGTTCCTAAAAAAGTGAGTTTTAACAGTTTTTTATCAGTTTTCATTCAAACAAAAATAAGATAAAAATTGACTGATTGCACACTTATTCCTTACATTTGTTAGAACTTATAAAAATAAATTTATGGCAATTTCTTTAAGGGGAGATCAAAAAATAAGCAGTGTACCAACCACAAAAAACAAAGCGCTCAGAATTAACTTAAATTCAGATATTTACGGAACTTTTGCAGAAATTGGCGCAGGACAAGAAACTGCACGTAATTTTTTTAGATCTGGTGCTGCTTCTGGTACAATTGCAAAAGCCATGAGTGCGTATGATAAAGATTTCTCTGATGCTATTTACGGTGTAGAAAATGACAAACGATATGTTACACAACCTCGTTTAAAGAAAATGTTGGGGCATGAAATTGATTTAATTGAAGATAGACTTAGCAGACAAAAACATCCTGATAAATTATTTTTTAGTTATGCCAATACAGTAACCACTATAGATTTTGCAAAAAAATTTAAAGGACATGGTTGGGTTGGTATTCGTTTTCAGTTAGACCCTTTAGAAGGTTATAACGAAATTATTTTACACCTTCGTTTTAAAGAAACAGATGCTCGTTTACAACAAGAAACTTTAGGTATTTTAGGTGTAAATCTAATTTACGGGGCATTTTATTTAAACGATAATCCTAAAGAATTGGTAAAATCTTTTTACCATAATTTAAGTAACGATCAGTTAGAAATTGATATGATTAATTTTTCTGGTCCGCGTTTTATGTATGTAGACAATCGTTTAATGAGTTTACAACTACTTAAAAACGGAATGACCAATGCGGTAATGTTTGGTCCTGATGGAAATAATTTATTACCAGCACAAGTTTTATACAAAAAAAACATATTAGCTTTAAGAGGTAGCTTTAGACCTGTTACAAAAGTAAATATGGATATGTTTGAAAAATCTAAAAAACTTTTCTTAGAAGAAAATAAAGTAGAAGAAAGTAAAACACAAATTATTTTCGAAATTACCCTAAGTAACTTAACTGCTGAGGGTAAAATTAACGAAAGAGACTTTTTAGACAGAGCAGAATTACTTTGTTCTCTAGGACAGAATGTAATGATTACTAGCTTTCAACAATACTTTAAATTAGTAGAGTACTTTAGTGAGTTTACCAAAGAAAGAATGGGGCTTGCTATGGGTGTTTATAATCTAATTCAGATTTTTGACGAAAAATATTACCGTAATTTAAGTGGTGGAATTTTAGAGGCGTTTGGTAAATTATTTTACAGAGATTTAAAAGTGTATATGTATCCTTATCATGACCAAGAATCTGGAGAGTACATTAATAGCGAAAATCTAAAAGTACATCCGAGAATGAAAGAATTGTACAAATTCTTTAAAAATAATGGGCGTTTGATAAACATAGATAATTTTGATAAAGATATTTTAGATATTTTCTCTAGAACTGTATTAAAAATGATTATCAATGGTGAAAAAGGTTGGGAAGAAATGTTACCAGAAGGGATACCAGACATTATCAAGCAAAAAAGATTATTTGGCTACTCAAGAACAAGAGTAAAAAAATAACAAACTACATTAAACCTTTCTAAAAACATTTTGTCTAAACAAAAAAAGAATAGTTGACAGACGAAACTGTTTTAATTGAGCAACTAAAAAACGTTGTTACCAAAGAACAAGCGTATAGAGTATTAATAAAACTCTACAAAGAACGTTTGTATTGGCATATACGTAAAATTGTAATTTCTCATGATGATGCAGATGATGTTTTACAAAATACATTTATTAAAATTTATAGAAATTTAGATAAATTCAAGCAAGATAGTAAGTTGTACTCTTGGATGTATAGAATTGCCACAAATGAGTCTATAACTTTTATAAATAAAAGAGCAAAAGAAAGAAATGTAGATATTTCTGAAATGCAAGAGCAATTAGCCTTTAGTTTAGAGAGTGATGTTTATTTTTCTGGTGATGAAATTCAGCGAATTTTACAAAAAGCCATAGCAACATTACCACAAAAGCAACAACTTGTTTTTAATTTAAAATACTTTGATGAATTGAAATACGATGAAATCTCAGAAATATTAGAAACCTCTGTTGGAGCTCTAAAAGCCTCTTATTATCATGCAGTTAAAAAAATAGAACATTATATAAAAAACAAAACCGATTAAACCTTTTAAAAATAAAAAAGTCTAATTAATAGTATGGAAGATAATCTTAGAAATAGCGAAGAGTTTTTAAAATCTGTAGTAGATAAAACTACTGGATTTTCTGTACCTAAAGATTATTTTAGCAATACAGATGATAGGTTTTCGCTATTTTTAGCAGAAGAAAAAATTCCTAAAAAGACTGGCTTTAAAACACCTACAAACTATTTTAGTGAATTAGAAGAAAGTATTTTAAAACAAACAGTAGCTAAAAAAGAAACCAAAATTATTTCTTTTAAAAAGAGGTTTTTAAACACAATACCTTATGCAGCAGCTGCATGTATACTTTTGTTTTTTAGTATCAACTTTTTTAACATTTCTAATAACGATGAGTTAAATTTTGACAACTTAGTGAACACAGATATAGAAAATTGGGTTTTAGAAAACAACACAGAATTTTCTAATGAAGATTTTGTAAACATATTAAACACAGAGTTTTTAGATGAAAACGAATTTGTATTTACAGACTTAAATAACAACGAAATAGAAGAGTATATTATAAACACAGACAACACTTCTATATTAAACGAATTATATTAAAATGAAAAAATATTTATTAACCTTAGTAACGCTTTTAATGGTTTTACATTCTTTTGGACAAAGTCGTAAAGAAAGTAGAGAAAAAATTAAAGCGCTAAAAGTTGCATTTTTAACTAAAGAACTAAATTTATCAAGTGCTGAAGCAGAAAAATTTTGGCCTCTATATAATAGTCATGAAGAAAAATTAGATACCTACAGAGATAAAGGTAGATCTGAAATAAAAAGAAAACTAAAAGAAGTTGGAGATTTTGATAATTTAAATGAAGAAGAAGCAAAAAAATTTTTAAAACTAAAATTAGATTTAGAAAGAAAAACACTTATAGAAAAAGAAGATTTTTTTAAAAAAGTTTCTAAATTTTTAAGCTATAAAAAAATAATGAAACTACATGTTTCTGAAAGAGAGTTTGCAAAAAAATTAATGTACAAATACGGTAGAGGTAGAAAACCAAAAGATAAAGAGCGTAAAAAATAAATTTGAGTAAATTAAAAAAGAGGTCTTTAGACCTCTTTTTTTTAGTTTATTATTGTCATACAGACGTATAATTCTGGTTTGTTTGCTGTAAATTGTTTTACCCAAATGGTTAGTTCTTCAATTTCATATGGTAACAATCGTTTCATTGCTTTTTCTAATTCTTTGCAAAACAAATCTGAATTAAAGCTCACTTTTTTTAATACAGTCTTAGTGTATTCAAACATTGCTCTAGCCATAATATTTATTGATTTTAATTATAACGTAAATGATGTTCTATTTAGTATAATAACTCACCAAATCTACAAAAAAAAACCATCAATCTAAAATTGATGGTCGTTAAAAAATATTTAAAAAGTGTTAATTTAAATCTTATTCACTTTTTCTATTAAAGCATTTGCTTTTGTTTCTAGCTCTGCACTTACAGCTTTGTAATGTGCTTTTTTGTTTTCTATCCCTTTTTGGTTAATTTTTGCAATTAACTCATCAAAAGTAGTAATGGTTTCATCTACAATTGCTTCTACTTTTTTATTATCACCTTTTAAATCAACTTTTTCGGTTGCATAACCAATAATATCTCCTAAGGTATAATTAATATCTTTTTTTAAGTTTTTTATACTTGCCATAATCTCTTTAATTTTAAAGGTACAAATTTAGGGTATTTATTTAAATAACCGTTAAAAGTTCTTTTATATTTCTTAAAGTAATAAACGCTGTATTTTGTTGTTCTTCTAAAGCTACCTCTTCGTGTACCCATGTTGTATGAAAAGGAATATGAATGGCAGATGCTCCTATTTTTAACAAAGGCAAAACATCTGACTTTAAAGAATTACCAACCATTAGTATCTCTTTGGGTTCGATATCTAAATGGCGTATAATTTTTTTATAATCTTTCGTTTTTTTATCACTCATTACTTCTATATGATGAAAATATTTTAAAAGATTCGATTTTTCTAATTTTCTTTCTTGGTCTAACAAATCTCCTTTTGTTGCAACTATTAATTTGTAATTGCCTTGTAGCTTTTTTAATACCTCTTCTACTCCGTCTAATAATTCTATGGGTTTTTCTAGCATATCTTTGCCAATATCTACTATTTTTTCTATAACCGTTGGCTTTATTTTGTAGTTAGATAGTTCTAATGCGCATTCTATCATAGAAAGTACAAAACCCTTGATACCATAACCATAAATAGCCAAGTTTTTAATTTCCGTTTTAAATAACTCCTGATCTATTTTATTTTTAGTTTCGTATTTAGACAACAGTTTAGCAAACTCCTCTTCTGCTTCTCTAAAATAGGTTTCGTTTACCCATAAAGTATCATCAGCATCAAAAGCTATTACTTTAATATGCTTTTTCATTTTTTATGGTTTTAAATATTGTTTAGCTTTTTCTAAGTCTTCTGGTGTATCTATACCCACAGCCTCAACAGTAGTTTCTACCATTTTAATTTTTTTTCCAATTTCTTGATATCTAATTGCTTCTATTTTCTCAGCAGCTTCAAGAGGTGTTATGGGAGTTTTGTAAAAATCTAATAATGCTTGTTTTCTAAAAGCATAAACGCCTTTGTGTTTGTAATATTTTACGTTGACGTTTGTATCTCTTTGATAGGGTATTACACTTCTAGAAAAATACAAAGCCAAATTATTATTGTCTGTTATTACTTTTACATTATTAGGGTTTTCGATATCTTCTTTATTAGTAATTTGTACTTTTAAGGATGCTAAATCTATTTCGTTTTTTGAATCTTCTTTAAAAACAGTTACCAATTTAGACAGTGAGGCTTTGTCTATAAAAGGTTCATCTCCCTGAACATTTATTACTATATCTGCATCAATATTTTCAACAGCTTCCGCAATTCTATCAGAACCACATTCGTGTTTTTTTTTACTAATAATTACGTTACCACCTGCATTTGTAATGTTTTCTTTAATAATTTCTGAATCTGTTACTACATAAACCTCATTAAAAAGTTGTGTATTTACAGCAGCTTCATAGGTTCTTAATATGACAGATTTACCTCCTAAATCTTTCATTAATTTTCCAGGAAAACGAGTTGCACTATAACGTGCAGGAATCATTGCAATAATTTTCATATACAAATTGTTATAAGCATCAAAGATAATATTTAAATGAATAGCGTTAAAAATAGGCTTGTTTATTTTCTAATTTTGAGTAAACCAAAAAATTTATTATTATGAGAAGTATTTTATGGCTTGTAGCTGTTGTTTGTATCATCCTTTGGGCTCTTGGGCTTTTGGGTGTAATTTCTGGAATTGCAACAGGTAATTTAATTCATATTTTACTAGTTATAGCTATTGTTGTAATACTTTACAACATTATTTCTGGCAGAAAGCCATTATAGGTCTTTAAAGTTGGGATTATAATTTAGCTCAAAATAGTTATACTTTCATAGTATTACATTAACAAAAAAATCAACTTTTATAAATTAATTAAAATCACTTAAAAATGTCTACAGATAAAATTATAATTAAAAATGCACTTATTACTACTTTTTTAATAGGAGGTTTTTTCTTGCTTTGCAATGCTATAGGTTTAGGAGAAAACCCGTATTTAAGATTTTTAAACTTGGCTTTTGTACTAATTGGTATTTATTTAGCCATTAAAGAAAGTGTAATAAAAAATAATGAAACTTTATACACTACCAATTTGGGTATTGGAATTAGAACTTCTGTTTTAGCAGTTGCTTTATCTATAATTGGTGTGATAATTTACATACAATTTATAAACCCTTCTTTTATAGATGTAATGAATAGCTCTTTTCTAATTGGAGGTAATTTATCATTAGCAGAAATTGTTATTACATTGGTTATTGAAGGGATGGCATCCTCCTTTATAGGATCTTTTATAATAATGCAATTTTATAAAAAACCAGAAAAATTAAAAACTGCCAAATAATAAAAAAGCTCACATTTGTGAGCCTTTTTTATTTACATCTATTACTTTAGGCTATTTAAACTACTTATTATAGTTTCTATTTTAGCCAAAGTATCCGCTTCTTTTTTACGTTCTAAAGCAATTACATTTTCTGGTGCATTAGAAACAAAACGCTCGTTAGATAATTTTTTTTGAATACCTACTAAAAAACCTTGTGCCCTTTTTAACTCTGCAGATAATTTTTTAATTTCTGCTTCTACATCTATATTTTCTTTAGAAATGGGTACAAAATATTCGTTAGATTTTACTCTAAAAGAAGCACCATCTACTTTTTCTGAAATATAGTTTATAGCGCTTGTATTTGTTAATTTCTGAATTACAACATCAAAGAATTTACTTTGTTTATCATTATCTATTACAAACAATTCTACTGCATCTTTAAAAGAAATATTTTTCTCTTTTCTAATAGTTCTAATCCCAGAAACTACATCTGTTGCTACCTCAAAATCTGCAATTATTTGTGCATCAAACTCTTTTTGCTGTGGATATTTTGCAACAATTAAAGCTTCTTCTGGAGTTCTATCTGTTATATATTGCCAAATTTCTTCAGTTAAAAATGGCATAAATGGATGCAAAACTTTTAAATTATTTTCTAAAACTTTAATAATTTTATCGAAAGTATTTTTATCAATTGGTTGCTGATAACCTGGTTTTACAATTTCTAATAACCAAGACGAAAAGTCGTCCATAATTAATTTGTAAATAGTCATTAAAGCATCAGATAACCTGTATTTAGAAAAATGATCTTCTATTTCTGCCAATGCTTTATTAAACTTTGCATCGTACCAAGCCAAACCAATTTTTGCAGTTTCTGGTTGTGCTAAATTTTCATCTACTTCCCAACCTTTTATCAATCGAAAAGCGTTCCAAATTTTATTGGCAAAACCTTTTCCTTGCTGGCATAAATCTTCATCAAATAAAATGTCGTTTCCTGCAGGAGCACTTAATAATAACCCTACTCTAACACCATCTGCACCAAATTTTTCTATTAATTTTAAGGCATCTGGAGAATTACCTAAAGATTTAGACATTTTACGACGTTGTTTATCGCGCACCAAACCTGTTAAATAAACATTATTAAAAGGTTTTTCTCCTTTATATTCATATCCCGCAATAATCATTCTAGCCACCCAAAAAAATAAAATATCTGGTCCTGTAACTAAATCATTTGTTGGATAATAATATTTAATTTCTTCGTTCTCTGGATTTCTAATTCCATCAAAAACACTCATTGGCCACAACCAAGAAGAAAACCAAGTGTCTAAAGCGTCAGTATCCTGACGCAAGTTGTTAGCTGTTAGTTGATCGTTTTTAGTTTTCTCTTTCGCAAGTTCAAGAGCTTTCTCAATGTTTTCTGCAACTACAAAATCTTCTTTAGCATCACCAAAATAATAAGCAGGTATTTGCTGTCCCCACCAAAGTTGACGAGAAATATTCCAATCTCGAACATTTTCCATCCAGTGACGATAGGTATTTTCAAACTTTTTTGGCACTAAGTTAATGTCTGTATCATCTCCTAAAACTGCATCTATAGCTGGTTTAGCTAAATCTTTCATTTTTAAAAACCATTGATCAGATAATTTGGGTTCTATAACTGCTTTGGTTCTTTCTGAGGTACCAACTTTATTGGTGTGTACTTCTGTTTTTATTAAAATCCCTTTTTCTTCTAATTCTTTAGCAATTTCTTTTCTTACAACAAATCTGTCTTTGCCTTCATAATGCAAACCTAAAGAATTTAAAGATGCATCATCATTAAAAATATCTATAACCTCTAAATTGTGTTTGTCTCCTAGATTTTTATCATTTTCATCATGAGCAGGTGTTACTTTTAAACAACCTGTACCAAATTCTAGGTCTACATATTCATCTTCTATAATAGGAATAATTCTTCCACAAAGTGGTACAATTGCTTTCTTACCTTTTAAGTGTACAAAACGTTCGTCATTAGGGTTGATACAAATTGCTGTATCTCCGAAAATAGTTTCTGGTCTGGTAGTTGCTATTGTTAAAGTATCATTAGAGTCTTCAATTTTATACTCTAAATAATACAAGTTTCCTTGTCTTTCTTCGTGAATTACTTCTTCATCAGATAAGGTGGTTTTTGCTTCTGGATCCCAATTTACCATTCTGTATCCTCTGTAAATTAAACCTTTGTTGTATAAATCAACAAAAACCTTAATAACAGATTCAGACATTTCTGGATCCATGGTAAAAGCAGTTCTTTCCCAATCGCAAGAAGCACCTAATTTTTTTAATTGTTCTAATATTTTACCTCCATATTCGTTTTTCCAATCAAAAGCATGTTGTAAAAATTCTTCACGAGTGATATCATTTTTAGAAATACCTTGCTCTTTTAATTTAGCAACCACTTTTGCTTCTGTTGCAATAGATGCGTGATCTGTACCAGGAACCCAACAAGCATTTTTGCCTAGTAAGCGTGCACGTCTTATTAAAACGTCTTGTATGGTATTATTTAACATATGCCCCATGTGTAAAACACCTGTTACGTTTGGTGGTGGAATTACAATGGTGTAAGGTTCTCTTTCATCTGGTGTTGAATGAAAATAGTTATTTTTCATCCAGTAATCATACCATTTATCTTCTACTTTACTTGCATCATATTTAGATGGAATTGTCATACTTTGGTATCCTTTTTGATATTTAATTGACAAAAATACAATTATCTAATTTTGTAGAGAAAATTAGAGCTTGATTTTTTAGTACAAAAAAATAATATTAAATTTACAAGACAAATTAAAACTCATGAAAGCATTCGGAACTTTTTTAGTAGCATTATTTATTACTTTTTCTATAAATTCTCAGGAATTTAAATTTGAAAAAGAAACTATAAATTATGGTAAAATTACAAAAGGCTCTAATGGAGAACGTACTTTTGTTTTTACAAATATTGGCACAGAACCTTTGATTATAAAAAACATACAATCTTCTTGTGGTTGTACAGTACCCAAAAAACCAGAAAAACCTATTATGCCTGGTGAAAAAGGTGAAATAAAAGTTTCTTACAATACTAAAATATTAGGTGGTTTTTCTAAACAAATTACTATATTTTCTAATGCAAAAAAAAGCAGAAAAGCTATAAAAATAAAAGGATATGTTGCTGAAGGTATTTCTCTAGAAAAAGAAAAAAGTATGTTGTCTGAAGATAGCTAGATTCTTTTTCTCAAACGAAATTCATAAGTTATTACCTCTCCATTTCTTTTTACAGTTATCTTCATTTTCTTGTTTTCTTTTTCTTGAAATTTATTAAAAATTTCATTTAGAGTAAATGAATAAGAAGATTTGCCATTTATTTTTAAAATAACATCATTCTCTTTTAGACCAGCCTTACTTGCTGGAGAATTTGGGACTACTGTTTTAATTTTATAAGAAGGTTTAAATTTGTAAGTATAGTTGGTTACAAAAGAAATAGTATTATTTCTCTCTGCTGATTGATTATAGGCATCAACATTATTTTTAAGGGTTTTTTCTCTCACAAGTTGTTTACCACTGTAAACGACATCTAAACCTGACATATTATAGTTAAAATCGTCTTTAAAAGAAGCGTTTTTCTTTAACATTATTTTATTGTTTCTATAATCTAGCCAAACTTTAAATCTTTTTAAAATATTACCTCCAATACTACCATTTCTTTCTTTTAGGCTTCTAGCGTTTTTGGTTGATATGGAATCTAAAAAGGAAACTGTTGGTGCTTCTATTTCGAATTTACCAATTTTAAGCTTAGGAATTCTACTTCTATTTCCATAAATAGTACCACTTAAACCTTCACCTAAAATATCATTAAAAAATAATTTTGGTGTTTTTATATTTTTTTTTGAGTTTTCAAATAGCCAAATAGCATCACTACCTCCAGAATCTATTAACATTTTCACTTTGGTTAATTTGTTGCCAATAGTATCTAATTGAACTTCTACATCTATATAAGGTTTTTTTACATAAAATTGCATGGGCAATATTTCACACCTTCTACATTTTTTTAATTTATATTTATTTGGGTTGTAAAAATGGATTCTTTTGGTCTTATAGTTAATTTTTACGATAAAATTTCGCAATAAATTATAACCAATAATACCATGTATGGTAGTTCCCATTTTGCTAGAAAGGTCAAAAAAATCTTTTAAAATTACATAAATAGCTTCGTTGTAACTTATTAAATCTTTAATTTTAAATTTGTTGTTTCTAGACAATATTGCTTCAACAGCATCTCCACCTCCCAAGCCTCTTAATAAAATTTTTTCTGTATTTGCAAGACCAATACTATCATTTTCAGTTAAATTAAAAATAATGGTTTTATTAACGCCTGTATCTAAAATAAAAGAGAGCTCTTTGCCATTAATTTCTACAGGTAAAATAATTAAGTTATTGATTAATTTAAAACTTACGGACTCTCTTCTATCTGATTCATTTTTAAAACGGAATCCATCTTGGGCATTTAAATGAAAGCCAAACAAAAGAGTACCAAAAAAAATTAGTAGATATTTTTTATGCAAATTGAAAATGTATTGGGTTCTAACCAAATTTACAATTTAACTTTTGTATTTTTTTAAATTTTGTAAAACTTTAACCTTTAAAGTTTGTTGTTATTCCTAAAAAAAGTGAAAATATTTTTGCAAATTTGCAACAAACAAAATAATATACTTTTATGCCTAAAATATCTAGCAAAGGAACTTACATGCCAGAATCTCCAATAAGAAAATTGGTACCATATGCAGAAGATGCTAAAAAAAGAGGAGTTCATGTTTTTCACTTAAACATAGGACAACCAGATATTAAGACACCACAAGTTGCATTAGATGCTGTTAAAAACAACACTATAGAAACGCTTTCTTATGCCCGTTCTGAAGGTTCTGAAGAATATAGAACTAAATTGGCAAAATACTTTGTAAAAAACAACATACCAGTAAATGCCAATAATATTATTACTACTACAGGTGGTTCAGAAGCTTTGTTGTTTACAATTGGTAGTATTACAGATCCTGGTGATGAAATTATAATTCCAGAACCATTTTACGCTAATTACAATGGTTTTTCTACAGCTTCTGGTGTAAAAGTAGTGCCTGTTATTTCTAAAATTGAAAATAATTTTGCGTTACCAAAAATTGAAGATTTCGAAAAATTAATAACACCAAAAACCAAAGCAATTTTAATTTGCAATCCTGGTAATCCAACAGGATATTTATATTCTGAAGAAGAAATACAAAAATTAAAAAAAATTGTTTTAAAACACGATTTGTTTTTAATTGCAGATGAAGTATATAGAGAATTTACTTATGATGGTTTAAAACACACTTCTGTTCTTTCTTTAGACGGTTTAGAGGAAAATGCCATTGTTATAGATTCTGTTTCTAAAAGATATAGTATGTGTGGTGCTAGAATTGGTTGCATCGTTTCTAAAAATAATACATTTATAAAAACGGCTATCAAATTTGCTCAGGCACGTTTAAGTCCGCCAACGTATGCTTTAATTGCTAGTGAAGCTGCTTTAGATACGCCTCAAAGTTATTTTGATGATGTAATTGAAGAATATGTTGACAGAAGAAATACATTAATTACTGCATTAGAAAAAATTGATGGTGTAAAAGTTGCCAAACCTAAAGGCGCCTTTTATTGTGTTGCAGAATTACCTGTAAAAGATACAGACCTTTTTGCACAATGGCTTTTAGATAGTTTTAACGACAACAACCAAACAGTAATGGTTGCGCCTGCAAGTGGCTTTTACTCAACTGAAGGAGAAGGTAAAAACCAAATTAGAATGGCTTACGTTTTAAATAACAAAGACTTGATTCGTTCTGTAGAAATTTTGGCTGAAGCTTTAAAACAATATCCAAATACATAAACCTACAAGATTTTAAAACCTTGTAGGAAAAAGATGAACATTCAACAAAACATATCTCTTAAAAATTACAATACGTTTGGTATATCTGTAAATGCCAAACGTTTTGTTTCTATAAATTCTTATTACGATTTACAACAACTTTTAAAAGTTGAAAAAGACTTGTTTTTAATTTCTGGTGGAAGTAATATGCTTTTAACAAAAGATATTGAAAAATTAGTAGTTCATATCAATTTAAAAGGAATTTCTATTGATAGAGAAGATGAAAATAATGTTCATTTGACAGTAAATGCAGGCGAAAATTGGCATGATTTTGTGCTTTTTTGTATTGCAGAAAATTATGGTGGTATCGAAAATTTATCACTAATTCCTGGGAATGTTGGTACTTGCCCAATTCAAAATATTGGTGCTTATGGTGTAGAAGTTAAAGATACCATTACCAAAGTAGAAGCTATTGAAATTAAAACTGGTAAAAGAGTAACGTTTTCAAATGAAGACTGTCAATTTGGATATAGAAACTCAATTTTTAAAAATGATTTAAAAAGCAAAGTTATTTTAACTGCTGTAAGCTTTAAATTGACGAAGAAAAATCATCAATTAAATACTTCTTATGGAGCCATTGAAAGTGAATTAACATCTAAAAACATAAAAAAACCAACGTTAAAAGATATTTCTGACGCTGTTATTGCGATCAGAAAGTCGAAACTTCCAGACCCTAAAAAGATAGGAAATAGTGGTAGTTTTTTTAAAAACCCTGTTATTTCAAAAGCACAATTTTTAGAACTTCAGAAAGAAACCCCAAATATACCCAATTATACAGTTTCTGATGCGGAAATTAAAGTTCCTGCTGGTTGGTTGGTAGAACAATCTGGTTTTAAAGGCAAACGTTTTGGTGATGCTGGTGTACACGAAAAACAAGCTTTGGTTTTGGTTAATTACGGTGCTGCTTCTGGTGAGGAAATTTATCAATTAGCACAAAAAATACAGCAAACTGTTTTCGATAAATTTGGCATTTCTTTAGAAATTGAAGTCAATGTAATTGATTAAAAAATCATCCGTAATAATTTCTACATTTTTTTACCAACAGCATAAGAATGCTTATCTTTGTAAAAGAATTAAATTTTATGAAATTACTACTAATTACATTCGGTTTATTAGCAATTGGTATTGCAGGAATAGCTATTAAAATTTGGGCAAAAAAAGATGGTAAATTTGCGGGTACTTGCGCAAGTCAAAACCCAATGTTAAATCAAGATGGAGAAGCTTGCGGTTTTTGTGGCAAAACACCAGATCAGTTTGAGAATTGTTCAGAACCACAACACAATTAATACTTACTTTTATTTATGATTTTACCTGCACTTTTCTACACCTTTGTAGTTGTTGCAGGCATACAAATTACTTATTATCTTTTTTTTACAAGTCTTTTATTTAAAAGCAAAAAACAATCAAAAAGCAATATAGAAACACCTGTTTCTGTTATTATTTGTGCTAAAAACGAGGCTATAAACCTTCAAAATTTTCTACCCTTTGTTATAGAACAAAAGTATTCAAACTTTGAAATTGTACTTATAAATGATGCTTCCTCTGATAAAACTTTAGAGGTGATGCAATCATTCAAAAAAAAACATAAAAACATAAAAATTATCGATGTTGAAAATGTAGAAGCTTTTTGGGGCAATAAAAAATATGCACTTACTTTAGGTATAAAAGCAGCAAAGTACGAACATTTACTATTTACAGATGCAGACTGCAAACCCGTTTCTAAACATTGGATTTCTAAAATGAGTAAAAATTTCTCTGAAGAAAAATCAATAATTTTAGGCTATGGTAAATACAAAAAAAAGAAAACACTCGTAAACTTATTTGTACGATTTGAAACCTTACTCACTGCCATTCAGTATTTTAGTTACACCAAATTAGGCACTCCATATATGGCTGTTGGTAGAAATTTAGCATACAAAAAAACCGAATTTTTTAAAGTAAATGGTTTTATAAAACATATAAAAATAAAATCTGGTGATGATGATTTATTTATACAAGATGCTGCTAATAAAGAAAATACAGCTATTTCTATAGAACCCAATAGTTTTACCATTTCAAATCCACCAAATACATTTAAAGAATGGTTTCGCCAAAAAAGGAGACACATTTCTACAGCCAACTATTATAAATGGCAACATCAAATGTTATTAGGTTTGTTCTTTCTATCAAAAGTTCTATTTTTTAGTTTAGGTATTCTTTGTTTCTTTTTATATCCTGTTAAAATAATTGGTGCTATATTTCTGTTATATTACATTGTAGAATTTTTAGTTGTTGGTATTGCTACTAAAAAATTAAAAGAACCACAAATCATTTATTTTTTACCTTTTTTAGAAATTGGCCTACTATTATTTCATTTTACTATATTTATTCGTAATTTTATTTCAAAACCCAATCATTGGAAATAAGTAAAGAAAACATCTTAAAAAATATTAGCAAAGCAAAAGAAGGCAGTCAAGCAGCATTTCGTTTTTTGTTAAATACTTTTTGGGCAGATGTTTATAATTATCAATTAAAACGTACTAAAAGCGAAAACGATTCTGAAGACATCGCCATACAAACCTTTTCTAAAGCTTTTGATAAAATAGCTACTTTTGATGAGCAATACGTTTTTAAAACATGGTTAATTACCATTTCTAAGAATGTGCATATTGATTTATTACGTAAAAAAAACAGCTCTATTTCTATTGAAACTACTAAAGAACAAGAGGAAAAAGTGTATTTGGTAATTGATGAAAACCCAACTCCAGAAGATAAAATTATTAGAGATCAAAATTTAGCAAAGTTGTTACGAGATATTAAACAATTAAAGCCTAAATATCAAGAAGTGATTCAGTTACGTTATTTTCAAGAGTTAAGTTATAAAGAGATTTCTAACCAGATTAACGAACCAATGAGCAACGTAAAAGTAAAATTATTACGTGCAAAAAAATTATTGGCAGAAATTATAAAAAGAAATTAGCAATGAAAATTAAACAAAGTTTACAACTATATTCCGGAGGTAAAAAAGCCTATCAAAAAGCTTTACTCAAAGAAAATAAAACGAAATCACTAAAAGGAATTTCTAAGAAAAGCTTACTAAAAAAATTAAAGGATTCAGAATATTTCAATTTTTAAAATTTGGCTAAAAAATCATTCTTACAAACTTTAGGTCCAGGTTTATTATTTGCAGGTGCTGCCATAGGTGTTTCGCATTTGGTACAATCTACCAAAGCTGGTGCCGAATTTGGTTTTGGATTAATTTGGGCATTATTACTCGTTCATTTATTTAAATACCCTTTTTTTCAATTTGGGCCAAGGTATGCAGCAGCCACTGGCGAAACTTTGTTAGATGGTTATAAAAAACTAGGTAAACCTGTGTTAATTGCCTATTACATTTTAAACTTTGCCACCATGTTTACCATACAAGCTGCAGTAACCATTGTTACTGCTGGTTTGGCATCTCAATTATTTGGTGCTTTTATGGTAGAAAATAGTTTGGTTTTATGGGCTACTTTATTAATGTTTATCAGTTTAATTATTTTACTCATAGGAAAATATAAATTATTAGATAACTTGATGAAATACATTATCATGATTCTAACTGTAAGCACCATAACAGCAGTAATAGTGGCTTTATTTAGTACAAAGGAGGCTTTTGACGTTACTCAAATTATACCTTCTGGAGCAGCAGAAATAACCTTTTTAATTGCTTTTTTAGGTTGGATGCCAGCTCCTTTAGATATTTCTATTTGGCATTCAATTTGGTCTGTAGAGAAAGATAAAACAACCGTTTTAAATACAAAAAGAAAAGATGCTGTGTTCGATTTTAATGTTGGGTATATAAGCACATTATTTTTAGGAATCTGTTTTGTGCTTTTAGGAGCTTTGGTAATGTATAAATCTGGTGTAACTTTTTCTGATAAAGGTGTTGTTTTTGCGTCGCAATTGATAGAATTATATACAAAAAACTTAGGCGATTTCTCTTATATTTTTATTGCTATAGCAGCGTTTACAACCATGTTTAGTACTACCATTACAACTTTAGACGCATCACCAAGAGCGATGAATAGAACTACCAAATTATTATTTAAAAAAGATTTTAAATACGGCTATTGGTTTTGGATTCTCTTCTTATTCTCAGGTACTTTTTTAATGTTACGATATTTTATGGATAATATGGGCTTATTGGTAAAAGTAGCAACTATCCTATCCTTTTTAACAGCGCCCTTTTATGCAATTTTAAATTACAAACTAATTACAGGTAAACACACTCCTAAAGAACATCAACCAGGTATTTATTTAAAAGTATTAAGCATTGTGGGTATTGTTTTTTTAATTGGGTTTAGTGTTTGGTATGTTGCAAGCATTTAGTTTATCATAATAATATATTTAATTTTAACATATAAATAGAAATTAAAATATACATTTGAAAAAAATTTACAACAAAATGCAATCGATTACAAAAAATAAAAACCAAAGAATTAAAAAGGTATTTAAAATATTTTTTTTAGCTATTCTAGCAATTAACATAGGCTGTTCTAGCGAAACTGTTATTGATGAATTACCCCAAGATATTTTAATAGAATCTTTGGTAATCTACGGTGGTAATATTACCAATGGTAGTACCAATCAACTTACTGTGGGTATATTACCCAACAACGCTACTAATAAAGAAGTAACTTGGAGTGTTTTAGACAATACTATTGCAGAAATTTCAGAAAATGGTTTATTAACAGCAAAAGAAAATGGAGAAGTAATTGTAAAAGTTGTTGCAAATGATGATTCTGGAGTTAGTGCTGAAAAAATAATTAAGATTTCTGGTGTTGCTGGTCCACCAGTTTTGGTAGAAAGTATTAAAATTAATGGAAATGATATTACTGATGGAAAACCACTGCAACTATCTGTCACAATTTTACCTAATGATGCAAATGATAAAACAGTAACATGGTCTGTTTCAGATGAAAACATCGCTACAATAGACCAAAATGGTTTATTAACACCAAAAGAAAATGGTAAAATTACAGTTTCTGCTGCTGCGAATGATAATAGTGGTAAAAAAGGGACACTTGAAATTAATATTTCTGGTATTACTGCTACATACCAAACAATTTTAGAAGCAGAAAACATGCTTTTATGGCAAAGAAATAATGGTGGTTGGCCAAAAGAGCCATATAACGACTTTTCTGGTTACAAAAGAACACAAACTGCTAGTGAAATTAACACAGCTAACAATACTAAAAATAGGACAGATACAACCATAGACAATGATCATACTGTTGGCGAACTTAGAGTTTTACTTAACGCTTATAAAACAACCAACAATCCTAATTATTTAGATGCTGTAAACAAAGCCTTAAATTATCTATTTGAAGCGCAATATAGTAATGGAGGTTGGCCTCAATATTATCCTGATAAAAGTGGGTATAGAGCTAGAATTACATTTAACGATAATGCAATGGTTAATGTAATGAATTTGATGTGGGATATTACCAAAGGAAAAAACAATACCAATCTTTTAGATGATAGTTATATCGCAAAAGCTAAAACTGCATTTGATAAAGGAATTGAAGTAATTTTAAAAACACAAAATACAGTAAATGGTGTAAAAACTGCATGGTGTGCACAACATGATGAAGTTACTTTACAAGCTGCAAAAGCTAGATCTTATGAACTTGCGTCTAACAGTGGTTCTGAATCTGTTGGTGTTATAAGAACGTTGATGTTGGTAGAAAACCCATCTACAGAAATAAAACAAGCTGTTCAAGATGCTATTGCATGGTTTAAAGATGTAAAAATATTGGATATTGCTACTCAAAAAACGTCTGATGATGTAATCGTAGTTGATGCTCCAGGAAACGTTATTTGGGCAAGGTTTTATGATTTAAACACAAATTTACCTTTTTTCTGCGGTAGAGATGGTATTAAGAAAAATACACTGGCAGAAATAGAAAGAGAAAGAAGAACTGGATATTCTTGGTATGGTAATTGGCCTAAAAACTTAATTGGTTCTGAATACAATTCTTGGAAAAATAAACATGGTATTTAAACTAAATTCAAACTATATACGGTTTATCTAGAATTTATATTTTAACAGGTATTTAAAACTTTCCTTTGTATCTTTGCAAGAACAAAAAAAGATAAGAATATGGCTGTAGAATCAGTAATACTTCCAGAAAAACCAAAAAAACCAAAATGGTTGCGTGTAAAATTACCAGTAGGTAAAAAATATACAGAACTTAGAGGTTTAGTAGATAAATATAAGTTAAATACAATTTGTACAAGTGGTAGTTGCCCAAACATGGGCGAATGTTGGGGAGAAGGTACTGCAACTTTTATGATTCTTGGAAATATCTGTACACGTTCTTGTGGTTTTTGCGGTGTAAAAACAGGAAGACCAGAAACGGTAGAATGGGATGAACCAGAAAAAGTAGCACGTTCTATAAAAATCATGAGCATTAAACATGCTGTAATTACTTCTGTAGATAGAGATGACTTAAAAGATGGTGGTTCTATTATTTGGGCAGAAACTGTAGATGCTATTCGAAGAGCCAACCCAAACACAACTTTAGAGACTTTAATTCCAGATTTTCAAGGAAATACAAAACAAATAGACAGAATTATAGAAGTACATCCAGAAGTGGTTTCTCATAACATGGAAACTGTTAGAAGATTGACCAGAGAGGTTAGAATACAAGCAAAATACGATAGAAGTTTAGGTGTTTTAAAATACTTAAAAGAAAACAGAATGCGAACCAAAACTGGTTTAATGCTAGGTTTAGGAGAAACCGAAGAAGAAGTTATACAAACCATGAAAGATTTACGTGCTGTAAATTGCGATATTATTACAATTGGTCAATATTTACAACCTACAAAAATGCACTTGCCTGTAAAAGAATTTATAACACCAGAACAATTTAAAAAATACGAAACTATAGGTTTAGAAATGGGCTTTATGTATGTAGAAAGTGGTGCCTTAGTTCGTTCTTCTTACAAAGCGCATAAACACGCCGTTTAAAAGTAATATTTTTATAAAAAAACTAAAAAATAGTATTCAAATAAATTTTGGCACGCAGTTTGATAAATATAAAATGAAAGCAACGTAGTAAACTGTTTTCATTGTGTAAATTATTTGAATTAGTTGATTTAAAAAACCATCTCTTAGAGATGGTTTTTTGTTTTATTGGTATTATGGAGAGTTATCTTATTTATATTCTCCATCTCTATCAGTGTTTATCTGTTTCTTTTTAACACTTTCAATAGATTCTGTACTACTAAAGGTTACTTTATCAGTTCTATATTCAACTTCACCTGTCTCATAAATATAAATTCCTCTTTTTTGTCTTTTCCCATTTTTGTAAAAACCTATAAACGTATCTTTATCATTCCAAAATTTAAAAGCAATTAAATGTGCTTTACCATTTTTCCAATAACCAGTATGTACATCACCATTGCTCCAAACATAAGTTCCAAAGCCGTTATTACAATCTCCAACTAAACAACCTGAATCATTATATCTTATAGGCCCTAAATATGATTTAGACTTACCTCCATCAAAAACATAATAACCATGAGAGTTAGGTTTTCTACTTCCATTTTTATACAACCCTAAATAATAATCTCCACTAGCCCAAAATTTTGCTCCGAAAAAATGTTGTTTTCCACTTTTCCAATACCCTGCATGTAAATCTCCATTGTTAAATATATAAACTCCCCAACCATCTTCACAATTTCCAGATACACAGCCTTTTTCTTCGTAAGTTACTTTTGTTGTTCTATTTTCAAATGTACCATCGTCCCAAACATACGTTCCAAAACCTGGTTTTCTACTTCCATCTTTATACAGTCCGTACCAAAAATCACCATCACCCCAAAACTGCATTCCAAAATAATGTTTCTCTCCATTTTTCCAAAAGCCACTATACAAACCTCCATCTTTCCATGAATACGTTCCAAACCCATTTGTACAATCACCACTAATACAAGCAGCACTTAAAGAAAAAGAACCTAAAACAAAAAAGATTAGTAACCAAAAAGATTTCATATTATAAATTTTAAAAATTTAAATATACTAATTTGTTAAAAAACTATAAAATATAACTTAAAAAGTCATTTAAATATTTGATACTTACATAGCACTAATAATATCAAATTTAGTAATAATGTGGTAATTACCATCTTTTAAATCTACCAAAACAGCTTGATTTTCTTTGGTAATTAATTTAGAAATAGCGTCTAATTTTGCTGTTTTTTTTACAATAGGATATGATTTCCCCATAATATCTTTAATAGGTTTGTCTGCAATATTTTTATCTTCTATAAAATTGTGTAGTAATACTGATTCATCTATAGAACCTACAAAACCATTTAAATCTTTTACAGGCATTTGCGATATTTTTAAGGCACGCATACGTTCTATTGCATGAGAAACCAACTCTTCTGTCTGCGCAGAAATTAAGGGTTTGTCTGCATGATTCTTAATTAAACCTGCAGCAGTTTTTATGTCTTCTTCTATAAAACCTCGGTCACGCATCCAATCGTCATTATACATTTTACCTACATATCTACTACCATGATCGTGAAATAAAACTACCACAACATCGTCTTTTGTAAAGTGTTCTTTTAATTGCAGCAAACCTTTAATGGCGGCTCCTGCAGAATTGCCTAAAAACATCCCTTCTTCTTTAGACAATTTTTGTGTGTAAATGGCAGCATCTTTGTCAGTTACTTTTGTAAAACCATCAATGACACTAAAATTTACATTTTTTGGTAGAATATCTTCTCCGATACCTTCTGTGATGTATGGGTAAATTTCATTTTCATCAAAAATACCAGTTTCATGGTATTTTTTAAAAACAGAACCATAGGTATCAATTCCCCAAACTTTAACAGTTGTACCAGCTTCTTTGGCTTTCATTTTTAGATAAGAACCTACACCAGAAATTGTACCTCCTGTACCAACACCCACAACAAAATGAGTTACTTTTCCTTCGGTTTGTTCCCAAATTTCTGGACCTGTACTTAAAAAATGTGCTTTGCAATTGCTTGGGTTGTCATACTGATTTACATACCAAGAATTAGGAGTTTCTTCTCCCAAACGTTTAGAGACTGAATAATAAGATCTAGGATCGTCTGGTTCTACGTTTGTGGGACAAACCACCACCTCTGCTCCTACTGCACGAAGAATATCTATTTTTTCTTTAGATTGTTTGTCTGCCATTACAAAAATACATTTGTAGCCTTTTACAATAGCAGCCAAAGCTAATCCCATTCCTGTATTTCCAGAGGTACCTTCTATAATAGTTCCACCTGGTTTTAAACGACCATCTGCCTCTGCATCTTCTATCATTTGCAATGCCATCCTATCTTTTACAGAGTTTCCTGGGTTAAATGTTTCGTATTTAGAAAGTACTAAACAAGGTAAATCTTTGGTTAAAACATTCAATTTTACTAATGGTGTATTACCAATAGTTTCTAGTATATTTTGTGCGTAATTCATATCTTTATTTTCGAATACAAAGATAATTTAATTTTTGGGCGTAAACGAAAGGTTCCTGTGTGTTAACATTTTTTAAGAAGTTATAAAGAGTTTTATACAGGCCATTCAATCACTAAAGCAAACTATCTAAAAACTTTTTGTAAACGCTATTGGCCTATAGACTGCTTGCGTTAGCGATTGTAATGGCATCCTTTTTTGAGTTACGAAAAAAAGATATAATGGAAAGCGCGACCTATAGGGAACGCCCAAATTATTTTTTAACAAACACCAATAATACATAAATATAAGGGCATGCCTAAAGTAATGTTAAATGGAAAAGTAATTGCCAAAGCCATTGGTATATACAAACCTGGGTTTGCTTTGGGTGCTGCTAGTTTCATTGCTGCTGGTACTGCAATGTAAGAGGCGCTTGCTGCTAAAATAGACATTAAGAGTCTGTTGCCTATTTCTTCCATAAAAAAACCACTAATTACTGCTACTAAACAACCGTTTATAATTGGAATAATGATTGCAAACGAAAGTGTAAACCATCCTTTTTTTATGAGTGCTTTTAATTTTTGGCCACTCGTAATACCCATATCTAATAAGAATACTGCTAAAAAGCCTTTAAAAATATCGGTTGTAAATGGTTTTATACCTGCAGCTTGTGCATCGTTTGTAAAATAACCTACAAATAAACTACCAATAATTAATACTACACTTCCATTGGTTAATGAGTGGTGTATGACACTTTTAAATGAGGCTTTTTTCTTCTTATCTTTATTGTAAATGGAGATTAAAAGTACACCAATGATTATAGAGGGTGCTTCCATTAAAGCCATAACTGCAACCATGTGCCCACCAAAGGGTATGTTAG
Organism: Polaribacter sp.; assembly: GCF_965656025.1. Classification (GTDB taxonomy): domain Bacteria; phylum Bacteroidota; class Bacteroidia; order Flavobacteriales; family Flavobacteriaceae; genus Polaribacter. The sequence goes on along the minus strand of NZ_CBFHJT010000013.1, from coordinate 2,908 downwards.
ACAATTCTAAAAAGGAAATGGTTGTTACAAAGGTTACTGCACTTACTGAGCCGTAAGCTGCTGCAATGGCTCCAGCATTTTCTACACTTAGTTTTAATCTTAAAATAAAATACGTATAAATTGGTACTAAAAGTGCTAATAATACTCCAAAAAGTAAAGACCAAATTATTTCTGATGTAATGATGCTGTGTGCTAATTCTTGCCCTCCTTTAAAACCAATTGCCAGTAAAAGATAAAGTGATATAAATTTAGAGGAGTTTTCTGGAATTTTTAAATCGCTTTTTAGGTTGACAGCAATAAGCCCTAAAAAGAAAAATAAAAGTGCTGGGTTTGTTAAATTATCTACAAGGTAATGTAAGTCCATTTTTTAAAATTTGGCGTAAAAAAAGTAGGAAAGCCTTAAAAGACAGTCTTTCCTACCAAAAATTCAACATTTAATAATGAGTCTATTCTTCTACAGTAATATGTACTGTACTAGATATTTTTATGTTACAATCGTTTGATTTTAATGCTATTAAAAAAGCCTTTACATCTGCTCTATCGTCTATAAGCTCTGTAATTCTTGAGTTATCATACTCACAAGCATCGTTAATGTTGCCTTCTGTTTTAGAAAGTCTTTGTAGTTTGTGAAAATTCAATTTTACATCTACAACATTATTAATAATGTTTATTGCTTCTCTTTTAGTAAATGTACCGTCAATCAATTTTAATTGTTGGTTCGGTTTTGATGATTTAGACGTTGTTTTTTTAACTTCTGCTATAGAATTGTTCATGACTTAATTTTTAGATATTGTGTTAGATTTAGATGTTTTAATAAAAAAGATAAGTAAAATTATTGCCTGAGAAATAAAGAGTTCTCTCAAAAATGGAGTATTTATTTGTAATGCTACAATGTTTAAAGCAATACTACCAATTACAACCAAAGCTTGAAAAAAAATGAGCAACTGCTTTTTAGTAATTTGTACTACAATTTCTTGGTTTAAAGAGTTTGTTCTTTCTTCTGGTTTAAATAATGTTTGTGGCATGTTTTAATTTTTTACAAAGAAAAGAGGTTTATTTTATATATTTTTATTTATATTTATTATATAATACATAAATATATTTTATGAACTATACTTTACATCAATTAGAAATATTTACCAAAATAGCAGAGTTTAAAAGTGTTACTAAGGCTTCAGAGCAGTTATTTTTAACGCAACCTGCAGTATCAATTCAGCTTAAAAACTTTCAAGATCAATTTAAATTACCACTTTTTGAAGTGGTTGGAAGAAAATTATATATTACAGAATTTGGAGAGGAAATTGCAGCAACTGCTGCTAGAATTTTAGAAGAAGTTGCAGCAATAAACTACAAGTCTGCCATATTTGAAGGTAAATTGGCTGGTAAAATTAAAATTTCTATAGTTTCTACTGCAAAATATGCCATGCCGTATTTTTTAACAGACTTTATAAAACAACATGAAAAAGTAGATTTAACAATGGATGTTACCAATAAAATGGCTGTTATTAGAAGTTTAGAAAATAATGAATGTGATTTTGCAATGGTGTCTACCATCCCTAAAAAATTAAATATAGAACGCGTAGAGTTGATGAAAAATAAGCTCTATTTTGTTGCCAATAGAAGTTTTGAAATTCCCAAAAAAGGGATTCGCACTAAAGACCTAAACAAATCTCTTTTTATTTTTAGAGAACCAGGTTCTGCAACACGTTTGGCAATGGAACGTTTTTTAGTAAAACACAAAATAGAAGTGCAAAAAAAAATGGAACTTACTTCTAATGAAGCAGTAAAACAAGCTGTTATTGCTGGCTTGGGTATTTCTATAATGCCTATAATTGGGTTAAAAAACGAACTACAAAATGGCGATTTACAAATTCTAGATATTAAAAACTTACCTATAGAAACCAACTGGAATTTGATTTGGTTAAAATCTAAAAATTTATCTTTGGTTGCCAAAGCTTTTAAAAAGCATATCGAAGAAAACAAAGAAAAAATTATTTCAGAAAATTTTGCTTGGTTTACAGAGCCTAAATAAGTACTTAAGCAAATTTAATAGATTTAGAAGGATTTATTTTTGTAATAATGTAAGACGGAATAATCAACATTAAAACACACAAAACCAACGTACCAATATTTAATAATAAGATAGTGCCTAAAGAAATATGTACTGGCATCGTTGCAACATAATATGTTTCTGGGTTTAGTGTAATCAACTTAAAATAATACTGTATGCCAATAATAAGTAAACCAATTAAATTGCCCCAAAACAATCCTTTTAAAATTAAATAAGTTGCATTGTATAAAAAAACTTTTCTAATACTAGCATTGTTGCTTCCTAAGGCTTTTAAAATACCAATCATTTGCACGCGTTCTAAGATAAGCACTAGCAAAGCAGTTATCATATTAATACCCGCAATTAAAATCATAATCCCTATTATAAACCAAACGTTATTATCAAAAAGTTGAATCCAATCAAAAACGGTAGGATATGTTTCTACAATACTTTTTGCATTTAAGGTTGAGCTTACTTCTCCGTAAATTTCTTCGGTTTTTTCTTCAATATCATCAAAAGTATCTAATAAAACCTCAAAACCACCTACTTGATTTTCTGTCCATTTATTAAGCCTTTGCACTTCTCTAATATCACCAATCATGATATTTTTATCAAACTGAGCAAAACCAGAATTGTAAATACCTGTTACTACATATTTTTTGTTTGATGGTAATTTACTGGCAGTTGTTTTTAAAAATGTGGTTGTTATTGTGTCATTTAACTTTAATTGTAAACGATTGATGATGGTTTGAGAGAGTAAAACATCCCTTGTTCTTTTTTGATGAAAATCGGGTAATTTACCAGCCACCAAATAATCCTTAAAAAAACTCCAATCGTAATCAGAAGATACACCTTTAA
>NZ_CBFHJT010000012.1:46045-52476 GCF_965656025.1 Polaribacter sp. | reverse complement strand
ATCCAGAAGCTTATATAACATTAGCAAAAGCATTGGGTTTCACAAAAAATGATTTTAAAAATATTTGGGTTTTCGAAGACAGTTTAACAGGCACAACTGCTGCAAAATTAGCGGGCATGATTCCTATTGGTATTCTAACTCAATATACTGAAGAGGAATTAAAAAATGCAGGTAGTCAATTGGTTTTTCCCACTTTATTAGAGGCTTATCAATATTTACAAAATAATAATTTTTAGGGCGTTCCCTTTCAGGTCAGGTTTTCGCTACTCACTTTTTTTGCTGAAAAAACAAAAAAGAGTTCAAACATAGAGCCTGTCTTGAGCTTAGACGAAAGGCTCAATCCTTAACGCGTATTGCAAACTCCAAAAGGAAGTAATTTAAAGTTGTTTATTGCAAAGTCAATTCTCTAAACAAACTTTCTAAAGTTTTATTTTCTGAACTCAATTCTAAAACTTTAAAACCGTTTTCTTGTGCAAAATCAAAAATTTTAGAACGCATATCTTCTTCAGCATTAAAAGTAAGTTGCCAAGTATTATTCCCTATAATTTTTGATAGAACAAGATTTTCTAGTGTTTTAATTTGAGATTCTTCAATTGCTGAATTAAAAATAACCTTGATGGTTTGTTGCTTATTTTGCTGCAGTTCAGAAAGCAGTTTATCCGTAATTATTTCACCTTTTTTTATGATGATAACTCGATCGCAGACCGCTTCTACTTCTTGCATAATATGTGTAGAGAAAAGCACGGTTTTGTCTTTACCCAATTCTTTTATCAAAGCTCTAATTTCTACTAATTGATTAGGATCTAAACCTGTTGTAGGCTCATCTAAAATTAAAACAGAAGGGTTGTGTAAAATAGCGGCAGCTAAACCTACTCTTTGTTGATATCCTTTAGATAATTGATGAATTTTTTTATACGCTTCTGCAAGCAAACCAACTTTTTCTATACAAGTTTCTATGTTACTCTTATCAACCTTATATAAACTTGCTTGAAATTGCAAATATTCGCGCACATACATATCTTTATATAAAGGATTGTGTTCTGGCAAATATCCAATGGTTTTCTGAGCCTCTAAAGGCTTTTGTAACACATTTATATCATTTACAAATACCTCTCCTAAACTTGGTTTTATAAATCCTGTTAAGATTTTCATCATGGTAGATTTCCCTGCACCATTTGGCCCTAAAAAACCAATTATTTCACCTTTTTTAGCCGAAAAAGAAATTTCATTTAATGCTTTTTGTTGATTATATAATTTAGATATCGATAAAACTTTTATTGACATTTATTAAATTTTAACTATTAGAGAAACTTTTAATACAAATCTTTATCTTTTAAAAACCTATATCAATTTATATTATTTAAAACGAAATTAACGCTTTTTTAGTTTATAGATTTTAAACTAATTTTTCTAATGTTTTTCATTCGTTGCCAAGTTTCTCGATGCCGCTGTTTATATAACCATAAGGTTCCTAGATCTAATAAAAAATAGAATAAGCTAATTCCGCTTGGTGGATTTGCACTTGGTAAAAAAGTAAAAATATCCCATGCAATGGGTGGCCAAAACCAGCATTTGTAGGTTGTGCCTACAAGCTCTAAAACTACTACAGAAATATACATGGTTAAATAGAATAAACGCTCTCTTGGTTTGTTTCTTAAAATGAGTAATGTAGCAATTGTCATTACAAAACCGAATACATCATTCTTAAAAAAAAGAAATACAGCTGCATAGATTAAAATAAAAATAACGAGAAACTTTTCTAATGATTTTCTAATATTTTTTATGGATGCCGCTTTTGAAAAACAGTACACAGCAATATAAACAAAAGCGTGCCCAAATGGAATGTAAAGAGGTACGTTTTCTAACCTGTAAGTATACATACCTAAAGCAACAGAGAACAAATACTCGCCAACAAAACCTAATAAAACAGCAAAAACCATTCGTTCTTTTATGGTTTTTGTGACGTAAAAAAAAGTAATAAAAAAAACAGTAAGCATTAAAGCATTTGCATACCATTGTGCATTTTTAGTGATTTTTACCATGTAAAAACTATCTAAAAATAAACCAACCACAAAAAACAAATACAAAAGACCTAGCGTTTTAAAAGTCGCATAAAACGGAGATTTTGATGCCAGTAAACTCATACTGCGAAAATACTAAAGTAAATAAAAAATGGCTCAATAAATTGAGCCATTTTTTTATGATATATTTTGTAAATTTTATAATTGATAACGTACTCTAAACGTTACTAACCTTGGTAAAATAAAAGTCTCATTAATTGAGTTCGAAATATTTCCATTGTTAACACTTACTCTAGATTCCGTTCCTAAAATGTTACTCGCCTGAAACTCATACTCCCATTTTGCATCTTTATCTTTTCTGTATGACATTGAAAAATCCCATATTTTAAAAGAGTTTTGATGTTGCCCATTTTGTCTAACTTCATTGTAAGAAAAATCTGACCTTACGGTTAATGAATTCCAGATATAAGCATCAAAATTTATAGAAGGTGCATGCGTAACAGATTTAAAATTAGAGGTATTTCCTGATCCTAATTCGGTTCTATTTTGATCTGAAAAAGAAGCTCTATAATTTAAACTAACGTTAGGTGCTTTTATATAATTGGTTCTAATTCCTGGCGTAATTGTATAACTTTGGGTGTTCAATTTTGTTGTTTCTGCGCCAAATAATTGATATGCTTGAGCATCTGAAAAGTTTGCATTTAAACTAGTTCTAATCTTTCTAAACGTTTTTGTAATACGCCCAAATGCAGAAATAGATTCAACATCAAAAGGTAAGTTTAAATTAGTATTTGTAGATACATTAGATCTTACATTTGCATTATTTGGATTGGGTACAAAATCTGCAATGGAAGCTATTTGCTCCATTGTTTTATTATAACTTAATCTACCAAAAATAAATAGATTGTTAAATAAATTAAAACTGCTATAATTTAAGCTCGTCGTTTCTACTCTTGCATTCATAATATCATTATTTCCAAAGAAAAAAGAATTAAAATTTCTTGCAACGATACCTTCTGCAACTTGGTTTACGTCTGTAAAATTAACGCTTTGCCTGTAGTTAAAACTTAAACTTTCACTCTTTTTAAATTGAGCAATAATATTCAATTCTGGTAAAATTTTTGTAAAAGAATCTTTAAAATCTGTTGTAATACCTGCTTGCGTATTATTTAAGTTATAAGAATGTGCGGTAAAACCTGGTCTAAAAGTAAAAATACCCGCTTTTACTCTGTAACGCATACCTGCATAGATGTCTGAAAAATTATATTCTACATCATTGGTATTACTTGCATTGGGTACATTTGGTATATTTAAATTTGGGTCTAATGTACTGCCATTATCTAAAAGTTGAAAAAACCTAGAATCAAAGTTTTGTTTACTTAAAATAGTACCTCCCACAAAGTTAAAGTTACTTTTATTATTGATAATATAATAGTAATCTAACTTGGCATCTAATTGATTTGATTTTACACGTCTGTCTTGTTCTAAAGTATAAAATTGTTGTGTTTTGTCTAAACCTAACACATCTGCAGCAGAATCAAAACCGTCTGCATTGTTGTTTGGGTCTTGATCTAAGTTCTCTATAGAAGACACATAAAAAGGATCTTCATCTTGCAATTGATGCTGTACCTCTAAAGCAAAAATATTGTTTTCGTTGGCAGTATAAAAGTAACTTAAATTCTGATTGATAGTAAATGGTGTCGCATTTTCGTTTTCTACAATAGGCACATTGTTACCTATTATTTGAGACGTACCATTATCGAATCTAAACTCGTTTGTAAAACGACCATTAAAATCATAATTTAACTGATTGTTGATGTCTTTCTTGTAAATAGTTTTAAAATTAAACAAGCCAGAATTACTAGTTTGATCTGTTGTATTATCTGTCACATCATCTGGTATGGATGGATCATTATAGTTGATAATATTTCTATTTCTTTGCCCATTACTATTGCTAGACCAAATTAAATATCCACTAAAATCTAATTTTTTATTGGGAGAATAGCTATAGTTTAAGGCAGTTAACTTAGTTTCTATTCTATTTGCATTTCTTGCATTTGGTGTTAAAAAACCAATACCGGCACTTGCCAAATTTATATTAGTACCATTTGATGGACTTTGGCTTCTAAAGCCACCGGTAAAACCTCTTAAATCTCTTCTATTTAAAACAGCTTCTCCTAAATTGTTAATATCACCAATAACGTTTAAGGTATATTTTGGGCTGTAATAAAATAATTTTGGTTGAAACAGATATAAATCATCACTTGGTGTAAAACCAGCACCTGCATAAACGTCTCCAAACCAAAAATTCTTTTTACCTTCTTTTAATTTTATGTTGATGGCAACTCTATCTTGATTATTCTGCACACCACTTAATTGATTTACATCAGAGAAATTTCTTAATACTTGTATTTTATCAACTGCATTAGAAGGAATGTTTTTAGAAGCCAACTTGGTATCTCCGCTAAAAAACTCTTTACCATCTACAGTAATTTTTTCTACAACTTTACCTTCTACTTCTATTTGGCCAGCATCGTTAACCTCTACTCCAGGTAGTTTTTTAAGTACGTCTTCTAATTTACGTTCTGTACCGTTTTTAAAAGAGTCTGCATTGTAAACAATGGTGTCTCCTTTTATGGTTACTGGCATTTTAGAAACTACTGTAATTTCGTCTAAAGAATTATCTTCTTTTAAAGTAACGTTTTTTACAATATTTTCGGTGGTGGTAGTTACCACAAAATTGGCTGTTTTATAACCAATGTAACTAATTTTTATATCAAAAGAACTGTTTTTATCTAAGTCTAATTTATAGTTTCCTTTAGCATCTGTAAAGCCATAAGAAGCCATTTTTTTAGTAGTTTTATTAATAGCCAGTACATTAGCCATTTCTAATGGACTACCAATACTGTCTTTTACAACCCCTGAAAGTTTAATTTGGGCACTAGTAATAAATGTAACCATAAAAATGGTTAGTAGTAGTAATTTTTTCATTGTGTATTTTTTAGTATTTTTTTATTAGAATCTACCTCTTCCTCTACCTCTAAAATTTGCTCTCATCTCCTCCATTTTTTTAGTGATGATACTTACATATTCTTTTCTTGTAACTTCATCGCCTTTTTTAGGTTGCTCAATTTCTATTTTATCTGCAGGATTTATTACAATCTCTGTACATAAAATAGTTGTTCTACCTTCGTTAATTTCTAAAATTAAACCTGGTAAACCCCAATATTCTCCTGGGCCATTGCTAACTGGTATTTGTGGTGTATACCAAGCTGTTACTGTAATTTGTTTTGGAATTTCAATATCTTCAGTAACTTTTACAGTTGCAGTAGAGTCTTTTTTAGCATCGTCTTTTTTCTTATCATCATCTCTATTTCTTCTTCTCATATTTCTCCAATCTGTAGCATCTACATCTTTGGTTAGCGTCGCTTTGTAACAAACGTATTCTCCAATTTTTTTTGTTTCGCTACCTAGCTCCCACTTTGGCATTTTCATCGTATCAGAAATTAAGAAGTTTTTTCCGAAAAATTCTGTTGCTTCTAATGCCACTAAGTCTTTGGTATTTTTATATTTGGTTCCTCCACCAGACATTCCTCCCCAACTCATACCACCTCTTGAACCTGGTGCAGATAATTTTTCATCTTCTTTATAAATAGAAGCAGTTTTATCAAAACTTAAGATGTATGTTTTTTCTAGCATCGATTTCATTCTCTCTGCTATTTGTTTTTTTTGGGCTTCAGACATGCTGTTCATTCTGCTTCCCCAACTGCTCATATCTAAAGTAGTTTTAGACATGTATGTTGCTTTTCCTTGAAAATTCTTCTGAGCAAATGTACTAACTGTAACAAAGGCTAAGACTAATGTAATTAATTGTTTCATTATTTTTTTATCTAATTTTATACGAAAATAGTATTAAACGTTTCTCATAAGACTTAAAAAAACCTTAAAAGTTTAATCTACTATTTTATTTTTAGATAAAAATTATCCTCCCATTTTAATATTGACACCATTTCCTAAGTCCATACCGTTTCTGCTCTTAAATTTTTCCATCAGTTCATTAGACTTTTTCTCTTGGATTTTATTAAATTTTTTCTGAGAAACTACTTTACCTTTTTTAGGTTCTTTAATTGCTACTTTTTCAGATGGATTTATTATAATTTCAGTACAAACAATGGTGTTTTTACCATCATTAATTTCTAAAATTAAACCTGGCAAGCCTTGGTAACTATCTGGCCCATTGCTTAAAGGTATTTCTGGTGTATACCAAGCGGTTGTTATTACTTTTTCTTTTATGGTTTTAATTTCTGATTTACCATCTACAAATGTTGCTTTTTTATTTTCTACTTCTTTTGTGTAGGTAGCTTTATAGCAGGTGTATTTTCCAATATTTTTTGTTTCAGAAGACATTAC
>NZ_CBFHJT010000012.1:37590-45947 GCF_965656025.1 Polaribacter sp. | reverse complement strand
ATAACGCTTTTCTTTTATGTTTTTATATAGTACAGAACCACTTCCACCACCTAAAGAAATCATTTTTATTTGAGCACCACCAACTTGAGGTCTTGGTGCATTTAAGGAAACATCTTGTTTATAAACTGATGCGTATTTGTTAAAATCTAAAATATATGTTTTCTGATTCATTTTTTGCAATCGCGCTTGTAATTGCTGTTTCATTTCGTCAGACATGGTTGATTTTTTATCATTCCCAAATTTAACGTTCGACTTTCTACTAGTTTTATAGATTGCTTTTCCTTGAAAGTTTTGTGCATTTAAAGATAGTACCATCAAAAATGCAAATGTTGTGAATAGAGTTTTCATAATTTATTGGTTTTTAGCTATTTTAATTAGTTTTTTTATTATTTTTTTTGATTTAAATATTAATGAATCAATATTTTTTGTTTCTCCAGAGACTTCCATTTTTCCTTTGAATTTATTCTTAGACTCTTTTAAATCTAGTTCGAAACTCAAGGCAATTTTTTCGTCAGGTTTGTTGCCTTCAAAAATAGTTTTAATATCATTCCAATTTAACTTTTCTAAATCTTTTATTGAAGTTGATGAATAGGATAGTGATGTGATTTTAGAAATTTCATCTTTAGAATAAGTTGCTTTTGTTTTGCTATCTTGAGCATTGATAAGTAGTGAAATAAATAGTAAAAATAAGGTGAATAGTTTTTTCATAATATTGTTTTTTAAGTTGAACACTACAAAGATGCAACACAACAGAACATTTTACAGTTAACGAGTGTTAACGTGTGTTAACTGACTGATTTTATAATTTTTAGAAACTATATTTGTAACATGAAAGCAAATAAACAGCAATGGATTTTATACTTAATTGCAACTACTATAGTTGCAACTATTGCCATCCAATTTTATTGGAACTACAAAAATTACGAAGAAAATAAAAGGCAGGTTACGAACGAAATTCAGTTAAGTTTAGACAATGCTATAGAAGAATATTATGCATCTTTAGCAAAAAATAAATTTTTAACAATTGTAGAAAACAAATTCGATACTAGTAAAACAATTAAAGAGAGTTCTATTGGTAATATTTTAAAAAAGTTAAAAGAAAAAAACGCTGAAAAAGGAAAACCAAAAGTTACTATTAACAATATAAAAATAACCTCTACTGATAATTTATCAAAAGAAAAGATAGATTCTATGATGAATTCTACCAAAGAATTTGTTACTAATTTTAACGCTGAAATAGATAGTATAATTGCTAAAAAACAAAAGAAAGATAAAGTTTTTACGCAATTTATAGACGGTAAAAAGGGGATTACGATGAATGCAGATGGTTCTAAAACTGCTATAAAATATTTTAAAGGAAAAAAAGCTGCAGATAGTCTAAAGGTCATTGGTAATTTAAGTCCTATTTTTATTTCTTTTTTTGATCAATCTATTAGTTATCAAAAAATTGATTCTTTAATAGAAAACCAATTAACCCAAAAGGGAATTGACCTAAAAACGAGTTTTCATCATTTAAAAAATGATACGTTATTTCATCAAACAAAAGATTCTCTTTTAAAAAGTAGCAACTACTTTGTAAGCTCTAAATCTACGTTTTCTAATGAAAATGAATCGTTTCAATTGTATTATAACAACCCAATTTCAGAGGCAATAAAAAGAAGTTTTTTTGGTATATTTTTATCATTATTATTATCACTAGCAGTAATTGCTTCTTTGTTTTATTTACTTAAAGTTATCAATCAGCAAAAAGAATTAGCCGCTATTAAAAACGATTTAATTAGCAACATTACACACGAGTTTAAAACCCCTATTGCAACTGTATCAACTGCCATAGAAGCTATAGAAAGTTTTAATGTTTTAAACGATAAAGAAAAAACAAAAAAATACCTTTCTATGTCTGCGGTTCAGTTAAAAAAATTGCATCAAATGGTAGAAAAAATGCTAGAAACAGCTACTCTTGATAGTGAACAATTAATTCTAAAAAAAGAAAAAATTAATATTGTAGATATCATTGAGAAACAGGTAACCAAACATCAAATAATTTCTAAAGAAAAAGAAATATCTTTTTCTACAAATTTAGAACCAATTTATCTTAATATTGATGCTTTTCATTTCGAAAATGTAGTATCTAATCTTATTGACAATGCTGTAAAGTATGGTGGAAACGATATAGAAATTAACATAAATTCTTTTTTAAATAATGTAGAAATTGCTGTTGCAGATAATGGAAAAGGAATAGAAAAAAGCCAACAGAACAAAGTTTTTGATAAATTTTATAGAGTACCAAAAGGCAACACACATGATGTAAAAGGTTTTGGTATTGGTTTGTACTATTGTAAAAAAATTATAGAAAAACACACAGGTACACTAACTTTATTACCCACAAAAAATAACACTATATTTAAAATAAGCTTGCCCAATGAGTAATATAAAAATTTTATTAGCAGAAGACGAAGCTAGCTTAGGCATGATTGTAAAAGAAAGTTTAGAGTCTAGAAATTTTACCGTTTTTCATGCAGAAAATGGCGAGGAAGCTTTCGAAATTTACAAGAAAGAAAAATTAGATATTTTAGTATTAGATGTAATGATGCCAAAAAAAGATGGGTTTTCTTTGGCGAAAGAAATTAGACAAGAAAATAAGGCAATACCTATTATATTTTTAACGGCAAAATCACAAACAAGCGATGTTTTAGAAGGTTTTGAACATGGTGGAAATGATTATTTAAAAAAGCCTTTTTCTATGGAAGAATTAATTGTAAGAATTAAAGCGCTATTAAACAGAATTGCATTAAAAAGTGACGCAGAAAACTTAAAAATAGGCAACTACACTTTCAATTTCACCAAACAAATACTCACTTTTTCTGATACAGAACAGCAACTTACACACAGAGAAGCACAATTGCTTTTTTACCTACATCAGAAAAAAAACGAAGTTTTAGATAGAACGTTTATTTTAAATAAATTATGGGGTAATGATGATTTTTTTAACGCTAGAAGTATGGATGTTTTCATCAGCAAATTAAGAAAGAAGCTTCAAAAAGACGAAAATATACAAATTTTAAACGTACGCGGTTTTGGTTATAAATTAATCTGTTAACCCTTTTCTAATTGCAAAAAATGTGTACCTTTAACAACCCTTTTTAATCTTATTAATTTTATATATGCACGTTGCAATTGCAGGTAATATTGGCGCAGGTAAAACTACGCTAACCAAACTTTTAGCCAAACATTACAAATGGAAACCTCATTATGAGTCTGTAGATGAAAATCCGTATTTAGATGATTTTTACACAGAAATGGAGCGTTGGTCTTTTAACTTACAGGTTTATTTTCTAAATAGTAGATTCAGACAGATTTTAGAATTAAGAGAAACAGGTAAAAATATCATCCAAGACAGAACTATTTACGAAGACGCCCATATTTTTGCACCCAATTTGCATGCCATGGGTTTAATGACCAATAGAGATTATAGCAACTATTCCTCATTATTCGAGTTGATGGAAAATTTGGTTTCTCCACCAGATTTATTAATTTATTTACGTGCAGACATTTCTACCTTAGTAGGTCAAATTCACAAACGTGGTAGAGAATACGAAAACTCTATTTCTATTGATTATTTAAGCAGATTGAATGAGCGTTATGAAGCGTGGATTTCTAAATACACTAAAGGTAAATTACTGGTAATTAATGTAGATAATTTAGATTTTGTAAGTAATCAAGAAGATTTAGGTTATATAATAGACAGAATAGATTCTCAAATTAACGGTTTATTTTAAAAAACATTTTTTTAATTTTTTGGGCGTTCGAGCGGGCTTTACGTTGCAATCTTTTGTGCTAAAAAACACAAAAGGATTTCCACTTCAATCCCTAACGCAATCACTCAAACCAATAAAAATTAAATCCCAAAAGGGTTTAATCGCTAATTATCAATTTGTAAAAATAACTTTTTTGAGTAAAATAGTATCAATAAGACCCTTCAGATTTTTAAAACCTGAAGGGTCTTATCATAAAAAATTTTATTTAAAAAAATACAAGTATTAAAATTAGTAAAAACTATGCGTTTAAAGCATTGTCTAAATCTGCTAGTAAATCCTCTATATCTTCTATGCCAACACTAAGTCGAATTAAAGAATCTGTAATACCAATTTTTAAGCGTTCTTGTTCTGGTATAGATGCATGAGACATCGTCACTGGGTGATTTACCAAACTTTCTACACCTCCTAAAGATTCTGCAAGTGTAAAAATACGCGTGTTCTCTAAAAATTTAAAAGTGGCTTTTTTACTTTCGTCTTTTAATTTAAAGGAAACCATACCCCCAAAATCTTTCATTTGTTTTTTTGCAATAGGGTAACTCGGGTGATTTTTTATACCAGGATAATACACTTTACCAACCTTTGAGTGATTTTCTAAAAACTGAGCAACAGCCAATCCATTTTCGCAATGTCTTTGCATTCTTACGTGTAAGGTTTTTATGCCTCTTAAAGCTAAAAAAGAATCCATAGGACCAGCAATGGCACCAGCAGCAAATTGTATAAAATGCAAATCTTTGGCTAATTTTGCATCCTTAACTATTAAAGCACCCATTACCAAATCTGAATGACCTCCTAAATATTTAGTAGCAGAATGCATTACAATATCTGCACCTAATATTAATGGTTGCTGTAAATAAGGTGTTGCAAAAGTATTATCTACAGCAATTTTAATGTTTACGTTTACATCTTTAACAGCCAAAGTAATTGCTTTGATATCTGCAATTTTCATTAACGGATTTGTAGGTGTTTCTAACCAAACCAATTTTGTTTTTTTGGTAATAGCTGCTGTAACATTTGCAACAGAATTCATATCTACATAGGTAAACTCTAACCCATATTTTTGAAATAATTGGGTAAACATTCTATAAGTTCCTCCATATAAATCATCTCCAGCTATAATTTCATCACCAGGGTTTAAAGTTCTTAAAATACAATCTATAGCAGCCAACCCAGAAGAAAATGCAAAACCATGAGTACCATTTTCTATGGCAGCAAAACTATTTTCTAATGCTGTTCTTGTGGGATTTTTACCTCTTGCGTATTCGTATTCTTGCGCTTCACCAGGAACCGAATGTGCAAAAGTAGAAGTCTGAAAAATAGGCGTCATTATAGCACCTGTTGTGGGTTCTGATTTTTGACCTCCATGAATAGTTTTCGTATTGAATTTCATTTTTAGTTTTCTAAAAGTTAGCAAACAAGTTTAGCCACGATTGTAATGGCATCCTTTTTTTTACTTTTTTTTGAATGAATAAATTTTATAAAAAAGAGGCAAACCCCAGATAATAAATTACTCAAATTAAATTAGCCTAAAAAAAAGATATAATGGAAAGCGTGATTAGCTTCTAAAAAAATTATACATGTTTTTTAATAGCCCTTATAATTCCGTAATGTATCCCTTCATGAAAATTATTAAAAGCGATTGCTGTGTTTATAGAAGTTAGCACAAAACCTGTGCTTGTAGGGTATTCATTATAATTCTCAAAAATACCAGCTTCAAAATCTTCTTCTAAGGTATCTGGCAAACCGACTAGTAATTCTTTTACCTCTTCAAACTCTTCCTCTGTAAAAGTTTTAGTAGGTGTAGTTCCTTTTTTGTGAGTTTCTATTAAATCATCTGGACACAAACAGTTTAAACCAGATAATTTATAATGTAACAATTGCTGCGTAACTACTAAATGCGCTACATTCCATGCAATATTATTTTTAAATCCTTCTGGAATTTCATGAATCTGATCTAATGTTAAACCTTCTAATTCTTTAATTACTAATTCGCGAGATTTTCTTAAAACATCGAATTGTGTCTTCATTTTTATCTTATTTTTGATATCACAAATATAATTGATTAATATGAAGAAAGTATATTTTTTAAAAACTTGCGATACTTGTAGAAGAATTTTAAAAGAAGTAAATACAACTGGTTTTAAAGAGCAGGAGATTAAAACAAACCCTATAAATAAAGAACAGTTAGAAGAAATGTATCAACTTTCTAAAAGTTATGAAGTTTTATTTAACAAACGAGCGAGATTGTATGCTTCTAAAGATTTAAAAAACAAAAATTTAACAGAAGATGATTTCAAAAATTATCTGCTAGAAGAATACACTTTTTTAAAACGCCCTGTTTTTATTGTAGATGATGAAATTTTTATTGGAAACAGTAAAAAAGTAATTGCTGCACTTAAGGATAAAATTGGATAACATTTAAAAGCCTCAAAAAATAATTTTTTGAGGCTTTTTAAAATTTATTTAAATTGAATTTAATTCGAATTATATACTTTCATTAGATTTTCTGCTTCTTTTTGTGCGCTCCAGTTTGCTTCAATTTCTACTCTTGCTTGTTCACCTAAATCTGGTATTTTTTTGGTGATAAATTGCGTTAATAAATTTTTCAATTCGTTTACATTTCCAGCCTCAAACAAATATCCATTTGCATTATTTGTTATTAATGATGAATGAACACCGACATTTTTTGTAGCCATAACAGTACAACCACAAGACATAGCTTCTGCAGTAACTAAAGAAAAACCTTCAGAAAAACTTGGCACAACTACCAATTTTGCAGCTTGGTAATAGCTAACAATATCTGAGGTTTCGTTTATAAAATACACTTGATTTTCAATAGTATGTTTTTGGGCAATTGTTTTTAATTCGTCTAAAAAAGCAGGTTTATCTACTTTACCCACAACAACTAAAGCCCAATCTTTGTGTTCTTTTAAAATTGCTGCAGCTTCTAATAAAACCACTTGTCCTTTTGCTTTTCTTACTCTACCTGCACAAAGAATAACGTTTTTTTGTGACACATTTTCTAATTGAATATTTTCTTTAGGCTTAAATTTTTCTATAGTTACTCCATGACCAACAATGATGTTATTGATACCTAAATTAATACTCATACTTTGTATTAAAGTAATTACTTTATCTGCGCTTTTTAAAAGTTTTAAAGTTAGTCCAGAAGGTTTTGTTTCTGCATGACGTGTAGCCACCAAGGTGAATTTTGCCCCCAAGCCTCTATAAACAAGCATTCTAATAATTTCGTTATTTCTATGGCAATGTACCACTACTTTTCTGTCAGAAAATAAAAACTGCCTCAATTGCTTAGAAGTTAAATGTGTACCATTTGCACCAAAACCATACAAATAGGTTTCAAATTGTTGCTTAAAAAAAGGGAGTACATTTTCTATACTTCTGGTAACCCCAGTTCTCCTTTTATGAAAATGTGTATGTATTAAAATGGGTTTCAAAATTTAATTTAGATAATATATTTGTAAGATTTCTCCATAAAATCGAAATGACATTATTACTTAATTTTGAGTGTTAAACTCAAAACATTGAATTGTATTAAGCAAATTTACGTGTTACTATTTCCATAAATCGATTTTCTAAATCCTCATGATCAGCCCAATTGTAATCTGGTTTTACCATTTTATTGATAAACTTTTTAGCTTCTTTTTCTGTTTTGGTAGTGTTGAGTTGTGATACTACTCTGTTAAAATCTTCTTGACTACCATTAAAAAGGTTTTTTACAAATGCAATTCTGTCATTTAAACCTATTTGAATATTCCCTTGTAATTGGTCGTTTAAAGATTTTTGTTTTACAGGCTCAAACAAATTTGCCATTACATCAACAGGAATCGTGTCTTTTAATTCGTCTTCTAAACTCGGTACTTTACCTACATCTTTAGGGTCATCTTTAAAGTTTTGAGGTTTTACATCACCAAAAATTAAACCTTCTAATTCATCAAAGGGTTGTTCTATTTCTTCTTCTATTTCCTCTTTTTCTACTTCTAAATATTCGTTTTCATTTACAACTTCTTCCTTAGTACTTTCATTTTCTTCCTCTTCGAAGCCATCACCAATTTCTGCCGTTAACTTTTCATTTTCAATCTCTAAATACTCATCTTCAAGGTTATGTACTACTTTCTCATCCAACTCTTCATCATCATTTTCTAAAGTATTTTCTAAAACTTTTGCTTTGTTTTCTATCGCTTTTTCTATTGTTGAAATTAAAGTTTCTTTACTTTCCTTATTATTTGGTGTGTTATTTACATACTCTTCTACAAAAGCAAGTAACGATAGTTTTTCGTAAACTTCTTGCGCTTTTTCTTTTAATGCAAAAACATTTGTTCTGTTTTTCATTTGTAAAATACTGTGCGCTAAACTCACTAAATCACTTTCCAATTTTTTGTGCATAAGTTCTAGTTTATAGGTAAAATGAATTTGATATAAATTATATATTACTCGTAAATATTGCTAAATTTGTTGCAAATAAAAGTAACGTAAATTTATAAATATAAAGCCTAAAATTACAAAATGTTTCTTGAAAATACA
>NZ_CBFHJT010000012.1:36091-37492 GCF_965656025.1 Polaribacter sp. | reverse complement strand
GCAATTTGCTAAACAAAGCGTAGAAATTTTTAAACCTGCTTTGGATACGCGTTATGATGAAGAAGAAGTAGTTTCTCATAACGACAACAGAATCAGATCTACACCAGTTCCAGTTTCTTCTAATATTAGATTGCTTGCCAATGATGTAGATGTAGTTGGTATAGATGAAGCCCAATTTTTCGATGATGAAATTGTAGCTGTTTGTAACGATTTAGCTAACAGAGGTATACGTGTAATTGTAGCTGGTTTAGATATGGATTTTAAAGGCAACCCTTTTGGTCCCATGCCAGCATTAATGGCTACAGCAGAATACGTTACTAAAGTACATGCAGTTTGTACACATACAGGTAATTTAGCACATTATAGTTTTAGAAAAGCACAAAATGAAGCTATTGTAATGTTGGGTGAAACCCAAGAATACGAACCTTTAAGCAGAGCAGCTTACTACAAAGCTTTACAAAACCAACAAAAAAATATTCAGCACGAAAAAAGTAAAGAAGATAATTTAACTGACACAGATACTTCCGAAATTACGGAACAGTTTTAAGCCTTATGAACAACCATGTTACTGTTTTAGAAATTGATGGAAGTGCCTTACTGCACAATCTAAATTATTTTAAGAAAAAATTAAACGAAACCACTAAAATTTTAGCAGTGGTTAAAGCCTTTGGTTATGGTAGTGATGGTGTTTTAGTTGCCAAATTTTTAGAAAACAAAGTAGATTATTTTGCAGTTGCTTATACACATGAAGGTGTTGCACTAAGAGAAGCTGGTGTAAAAACACCAATTTTAGTTTTACATCCACAAATAGGCAATTTAGAAGCGATTACCAAGCATCAGTTAGAACCCAATCTATACAACTTTAAAATTTTTGATGCTTTTTTAAAATTGGCAGACAGCATACCTTTGATGAATTATCCAATTCACATAAAATTTAATACAGGTTTAAACAGACTAGGTTTTTGGCATACAGATATTGGCAACATTATTAGCGAATTAAAAAACACTAATCACGTTAAAGTACAATCTTTATTCTCTCACTTAGCAGCTAGTGAAGATTTGGAAGAGCAAGAGTTTAGCATCAATCAAATTAATAATTTTGCATACATAGCACAACAGTTTTACAAGCATTTAGGTTATGAACCTATGTTGCATATTTTAAATACTTCTGGTGTTGTAAATTTTGCAAAAGCACAGTTTGATATGGTTAGAATTGGCATAGGTTTATATGGCTTTGGTAATGATGCCAAGGAAACTGCTCAACTTAAAAACACCCACAACTTAAGCTCAATTATTTCTCAAATACATTTAATACAACCTGGCGAAACTGTAGGATACAACAGAGGTTTTGTGGCAAAAAGACCCACAAAAAGCGCAACCATACCTATTGGGCACGCAGAT
>NZ_CBFHJT010000012.1:30011-35992 GCF_965656025.1 Polaribacter sp. | reverse complement strand
GAAACTGTAGGATACAACAGAGGTTTTGTGGCAAAAAGACCCACAAAAAGCGCAACCATACCTATTGGGCACGCAGATGGTTTGTCTAGAAAGCTAGGTAATAAAAAGGGCTACGTACTCATCAACAATAAAAAGGCAAAAATTATTGGGAATGTTTGTATGGACATGATTATGGTTGATGTTACCAAAATAGACTGTAAAGAAGGTGATGAAGTAATTATTTTTAATAGTCAAGAGATGTTGCTAAACTTTGCTACTGCTTCAGAAACCATTGTCTACGAAACTTTAACCGCTATTTCTAGTCGTATTAAAAAAACGTTAAAGGAATAATTTTTTTACTACATTAGCAACTTAATTAACTAATTAAAAACACAATAAAATGGGAATGCTAAAAGAATTTAAAGACTTTGCAATGAAGGGAAACCTTGTAGACATTGCTGTAGGTTTTGTTATGGGGGCAGCTTTTAAACAAGTTGTAACTTCTTTTACAGGAGGTATTGTTTCTCCGCTAATTGGCTTAATATTTAATGCCGATTTAAAAAATTTAAAATATGTTGTTAAAGAAGGTGTTGCAGATGATGCTGGTAAAGTAGTTGGCGAAGTTGCTGTACTTTATGGAGACTTTTTAACAAACGTTATCGACTTTATAATTGTTGCTTTTGTAATGTTTATGCTTATAAAAGGTATAAATGCAACTAAAAAGAAAGAAGAGCCTGCACCAGAAGCACCAAAAGGACCTTCTCAAGAAGATTTATTAGCAGAAATTAGAGATTTGTTAGCAAAACAAAAATAATTTTTCTTTTACAATTTAAAAAAACCTGAGCAAATGCTCAGGTTTTTTTGTATTTATCTTTTTACTTTTATAGTACAACCAATTGCTCTGGTTTCCTTTTTTTCTATTTCTTTACCCGCCAATAATGCATCTAAAGCATTTTCTGCAAATTTTTCTGTAACCTTATCTGGATTTCTAGAACTGTTATCTATAGCACCAATATACCGTACTTTCATATCTTTTTTAGTTACAATATACACATGTGGTGTTTTGGTAGCACCAAATTTTGGATACACTTTTTGCCCATCATCAAACAAATAAGGAAATGTAAATCCTTTTTCTGATGCTCTAACTTGCATTGCTGTAAAGCTATCATCTGGAACTACTGATGGATCATTTGGATTTATTGCAATTACAGGAAAACCTAAGGTTTTGTATTTTTTGTCTAAAGCGATAATTCTGTCTTCATTTGCCACGGAATAAGGACAAGTATTACAAGTAAATATAATAATAAAGCCTTTTGCTGACGAATAATCAGACAAAGAAACCATTTTGTTATCAATATTTTTTAATGTAAAATTCTCTATAGTATCTCCTACTTTATAACCCAAATCTGTTTTTACAGAAAATGCAGTTAATACAAAAACAAATACTAGCAAAATTGGTTTTATTGATTTCATTTTTATTTATTTTAAAAAGGTTTGTAATTCAGTTTCTAAGGTCTTATAATCAAAAGATTGCTCGTAAAATTTACGTTTATCTTTATTGTAAATAATGGTTGCTGGTATGGCACCAGACCAATTTTCATCAATATCTTTTATCCAAACATCTTCATTAATATCATCTAATAACACCACTTTAGATTGTAGTTTTTTCTTATTGATAAAAGGTATTAATTTCTTTTCTACTTGTTTTGGAAAATCTAAACTTACCAATAAAACTTCTACATTTTTATCTGCAAATTCTTTATTAATTTTTTCAAAATAAGGCAATTCTTTTACACAAGGTCCACACCATGTTGCCCAAAAATTAACAATATAAGTTTTGTTATCTTTTTTTTCTAAAAGTGGTTTTAACTCATTGTAAGTATATGATTTTACTGAGGTTTGTACTGCAACCTCCACCTTTTTTAAGTCTTTGTTTTTAGAAGTCTCTTTTTTACAAGAAACCAAAGCAATAAACAAAAAAGACAAAAAATAAACTTTAATTTTCATTTGATAAAAGTATAGATAATTTAAATACAAAATCAATAATTAACTGATTATTAACCGAATATGTCGTTTAAAATTTTTGCTAAGCGAATACCACCAATCTGTAATTGTTTTCTAACTGTCCCTAAATGATCGTAAGAATATCTGTAGCGTAAATTCTCACCTATTTTTACAGATTTGTACAATTCTTTGGTAATTTCGTGTACCTCATCTACCCATTCTACAAGGGTACCTTCTTGAATTGATTTTATTTGTTTTTTTGATAAATCTTGTGCATTATTTGCCAATTCTACATAACTCATATTCCACTCTTCTATCATTTTAGTATCCCAAACCGCATGTAAATTGGTTCCTTTTCCAAACCATTGCACTTGTATGGTATTACCACCTTTATCTTCTCTTTGCCCAATATGCATAGGTTGATGTAAATCTCCTACAAAATGAACTAATAACTTTAGAAAAAAAGCTTTGTCTGCTTCTGTACTATTTTTATCTTTTAATACAGCTATGCATTTGTTAATACCTGTTACTAAGTCTCCTTGTGGATTTTTTTCTGCTGTTGCATACGTTTCATCCAAATCCATATTAATATAATGCCAAGGATAATATTCTCTATAAGACCTATCTGATTTTATTTCGTCTGCGTAGGTAGATACAAATGCTAAACTTTCTCCTTTTAGAAGTTTGTCAATTTTTCTTTTGGCTCTTCTTGTTAAATGTTTTTCAGCAATTTTACCTGTAACTCTATGTCCATTTTGGCCCCAAAAAGCAGTTTCTTCTTTGGTAGATTTTGTAATAAAAAAGAATGGTATCAGTAATAAAAGTTTAATTTTCATGAGAAGTAATTTAATTAATTTTTTGCGAAGTTATAAAATTATTTGTCGAAAATATTTGGAAATCAATAAAATAATTTAATATATTTGTGATATCATTTTAATATCATACTAAATTTTACATCATGAAAGCAGAAAAAATCATCAAACCAGCTAACGGTTATTTAATGTTGGCCGTTGTTTTAATATTATTTTTTGGAAGCATTGCATTTACAATCCAACAAGAAAACCCTATTTATATAATTATTAGTGTTATTAGTTTTGTTGGTTTGTTTGGTTTTATTTTAGTAAACCCAAATCAATCTAAAGTAATTTTACTCTTTGGTAAATATGTAGGTACTATAAAAGCGAACGGTTTGTTTTGGGCAAATCCACTTTTTAGAAAAAAAACCATTTCTTTAAGAGCCAGTAATTTTGATTCAGAAAGATTAAAAGTAAATGACAAATTGGGGAACCCAGTAATGATTTCTACAATTCTAGTTTGGCGTGTAACCAATACCTACAAAGCTGCTTTTGATGTAGATAATTATGAGAATTTTGTACGCGTACAAACAGATGCAGCTGTTAGAAAACTAGCAAGCATGTATCCTTATGATAATTTTGCAGACGAAGGCCATGATGAAGATATTACTTTACGTTCAAGTGTAAATGAAGTTTCTGAAGCGTTAGAGAAAGAAATAGACGAACGTTTAACTATTGCAGGTATAGAAGTTTTAGAAGCAAGAATTGGCTATTTAGCGTATGCGAATGAAATTGCATCAGCCATGTTAAAAAGACAACAAGCTACAGCTATTGTTGCTGCAAGACATAAAATTGTACAAGGTGCTGTAGAAATGGTAGAAATGGCTTTAGAAGAATTAAACAAAAAACAAATTGTTGAGCTTGATGAAGAGCGAAAAGCAGCTATGGTGAGCAACCTGTTAGTTATTTTATGTGGAGACAAAGAAGCTTCTCCTGTGGTGAATGCTGGAACTTTGAGTCATTAAATAGTTGATAGTAAAAATAAGTTTTTCTAACCTATGTCATTTCGACCTTGTGGAGAAATCTCAACTTTGAAACTAATTAAAAAAAACACACCAAAATAGAAATTAATCATTTGTAAATTGAAAAACTCTCTAAATTATAAGATTGAACATGGTTTTCTAGAAATTAATACTGCTACAGTAAAAATTAAATATAGAAAAGGTAAATATGCTTTAGATGTTCTAAAGTTCTTTGGAAGCGTTTCTTTAATTTCTTTGTTTGTAGATAAATTGAAAGACTATAAGAACATTATTGGAGTTTACGAAAACACCAAGTTTTGGATTTTTGCAATAGCATCCGTATACTTAGTTTACATGTTTTTTGAGTTTATCTTCAGAAAAAAATGGATAAACACACTAGAAATAAATGACATTATAAAAATTGAAATTGAAGACGATGAACGAGATAAAGAAATTGATGAAGACAGCAAAATTGATATTACATTTTACACGAATAATGGAAGACGTAAAAAGATAGACTTCAAAAAGGAAAATCAAAAAATAGACTTTTTTTTAGAAGCAGTTAAAAAAAGAAATTCAAGAATACAAATAGAATATTTATAAATGAATAACAAACAAATAACAACAATAGCAGTAGGTGTTGCTCTTGGTACTTCTGCAGGCACAACAATTGGTGCAGTAACCAAAAACATTGCATTAAGTACTGTTTATGGATCTATAATAGGTTCATTAATTGGAGTTGTTGTTGCATTTACAGTTTTAAAAGAAGATAATAATTCTAAGAACTAAAAAATACAAATGAGTAAACCAAGGAAAAAAAGAAGTGCAGCTAATGGAATTGCTATAGGAATTTGTATTGGGACAGCAATTGGTATTTCTCTAAATAATTTAGCATTAGGTATTGCTGTTGGAGTTGCTTTTAGTGCTGCCTTCGTAACAATATCACAAAGTGCAAAAAATAAAAAAGAGGAATGAATTTATTTTTAATTAATATGAAAGAAAAAAAATCATTATCAATTGGCATTGCTATAGCTTTAGGAACTTCTATTGGATCATCAATAGGAACAGTAATTGGTGCAGTTACAAATAATGTAGCTATGGGTGTTTCACTTGGGGTTTCTTTAGGTGCTGCATTTGGATTACTAATTGGAGTAATTTTAAACCAATATAAACAAAAAGAAAAATGAAAGAATATAAAGTTGTAGAATTAAAATTAGGCTTTAGAAATAGAAGTCAAAACTTTGAGGATTTATTAAATCAACATGCAAGAGAAGGATGGACTTTAAAAGAAGTGCCTAGTGGATGGAATTCAGTAGTTTTTGAAAGAGATAAAAACAGATAACATGAAAGAATATAAGTTTTTAAAACAAAAAATGAGTTGGTCTAACAGTCAAAATAATTTTGAAGATGATATCAATTCACACGCAAAACAAGGTTGGAGAGTAATTAATGTGTATTCCAACACAAATGGAGGTGTATATGCGCTTCTAGAAAAAGATAAAAACAGATAAAGTGAAAGTTTTTAAAGAAGAACAACGTTTTACGCAATTATGGCTAATTGTTTTAATAGCAGTAAGCCTTATTGTGCCTATAATAATAATTGTTCAAGAATATTTAAAAGAAGAAACTAAAATGACAACTACGCAATTTGTTCTAACTACTTCAGGAATTTTAGTTGCTGCCCTATTTATCTTTGCTTTTAAATTAAAAACTAGAATAGATGAAAAAGGGATATACTACAAATTCTTCCCTTTTCATTTAAAATTTAAACAAATTCCTTGGCAAGAAATTGCTAAAGCCTATGTTAGAACTTACAACCCTATAGGAGAATATGGTGGTTGGGGTTTAAAAGGTGGCTTTTTTTGGAGAAAATCAAAAGGAACTTGTATTAACGTTTCTGGTGATATTGGCATTCAATTAGAATTAAAAAACGGTAAAAAACTATTAATTGGCACTCAAAAAAAAGAGGAAGCTATTAGTGTTTTAAAAACTTATAAATAATAAAAATGAATAGAGTTTTTCTTTACTTTCTAACTTATATTTTAGGTATTACAATGGCAATTGCACAAGTAAAATCTGAAAATATTATTTTACAAAATGATAATATAGAATTACCAGGAACTCTAACACACACCTCTAAAAAACAGGCCTTAATTATTTGGGTACATGGGTCTGGTAATGT
>NZ_CBFHJT010000012.1:0-29912 GCF_965656025.1 Polaribacter sp. | reverse complement strand
TGATAGAAATGGAAATCAAGCAGGCACACCTGTAAAAGCAAACTACATTAAACAATTTAGAGAGGCTGTTAACAAAAAAAATATAGCGTTTTTTAGTTTTGATAAAAGAACAGCTAATAAAAACAATAGAGAACTTCTAAAAAATACTAAAATAACAGATTTTGTTTTAGACGTCCAAGAGGTTGTAAAACACTTTAAAAAAGACAAACGTTTTTCTAAAATTATATTGGTAGGTCATAGCCAAGGCTCATTAATTGCAATGTTGGCTTTAAAAAATGTAGACAAATATATTTCTATTGCTGGTGCTGGCGAAACCATAGACAAAACAATCATTAAACAATTAAATACTAAAAATCCTACTTTAGGAAAAGCAGCAAAACAACAATTTGACACACTAAGAATCAAAGGAAATATAGAAACCGTTAATCCTTTTTTAATGAGTGTTTTTGCAAAACCCAACCAACCTTTCTTACTTTCGTGGATGCAACTAAACCCAACTGAAGAAATTAAAAAAGTTAAAAAACCTACTTTATTAATTCAAGGCACCAAAGATTTGCAAGTAAAAAAAGAAGATGCAAATGCTTTAAAAGAAGCCAAACCAAATGCAGAATTGGTATTTATAGAAAACATGAATCATGTTTTAAAAAATATAACTAAAAATGAAGACAACTTAGCTTCCTATTATGCTGATACATTTCCCATTTCAGAAAAACTAATAGAAGTTGTAGTAAAATTTGTAAAACAATAAAATGGCAAAGAAGAAAGCTTTCGCGTTGCGAGTTAATGAAGATATGTTGAAGGCCATAGAAAAGTGGGCTGCAGATGAGTTTCGTTCTACAAATGGGCAAATAGAATGGATGCTAATGCAAGCTTTAAAAGAAGCGAATCGTGAACCTAAGAAGAAAGAGGAATAACAATGAGTTTAAAACCATTGTAAAACAAAACTGTTAAAATAAATGCTCAATTTTTATTGAGCGTTTTCTATTTTGTATCTTGTTGGCTTTATACAAACTCAACAAACCCATATAATGAAAAAATTAATCACACTTTTATTTTTATCGGCTACAACTTTACTCTTTTCGCAAGAGTTTTCTATGGATTTAGTAAAAAACATGAAACCTAGAAACATTGGCCCTGGAGGCATGTCGGGACGTGTAACTTCTATAGACGTTGTAGAAAAAAACCCAGAAATTATGTATGTAGGTACTGCTTCTGGTGGTATCTGGAAATCTACTTCTGGTGGTGTAAAATGGAGCCCCATTTTCGAAAAAGAATTAACAGCCTCAATTGGTGCTGTTGCCATACAACAATCCAACCCAAGTGTAATTTGGGCAGGAACTGGAGAAGGAAACCCAAGAAATAGTTTAAATGGTGGTTTTGGTATTTACAAATCTTTAGACGCAGGTAAAAACTGGAAATCTATGGGGTTAGAAAAAACACGTCATATTCATAGAATTTTAATTCATCCAACAAATCCTGATGTGGTGTATGTGGGCGCTATTGGTTCTCCTTGGGGAGAACACAAAGAACGTGGTGTTTATAAAACTACAGATGGTGGTAAAACCTGGAAACAAATTTTATTTACCAACATAAAATCTGGAACTGGTGATTTAATTATGGATCCAAAAAATCCAAATAAAATAATTGCAGCCATGTGGGAACACAAACGTGACCCTTGGTTTTTTAAATCTGGTGGAGAAGGTTCTGGCTTATACATTACCCATGATGGTGGAGAAAATTGGAAAAAAATCACTGAAAAAGAAGGTTTCCCAAAAGGCGAATTAGGTAGAATTGGCGTAGCAATTGCCCCCAATAATACAAATATAATTTATGCCTTAGTAGAGTCTAAAAAAAATGCCTTGTATAAAAGTGAAGATGGTGGTTTTAAATGGAAAAAGATAAATGATAAACCTGGTATTGGAAATCGTCCTTTTTACTATTCAGAAATTTATGTAGATCCACAAAATGAAAACAAATTATATACTGTTTTTACCTATGTAAATGTGTCTGAAGATGGTGGTAAAAACTTTAAACAATTAATGCCTGCTTATGGTGTAGATAATGGTGTACATCCAGATCATCATGCTTGGTGGATTCATCCAAAGAATGGTAAATTTATGATTGACGGTAATGATGGTGGATTAAACATTACCAACGATGGTGGTAAATCTTGGCGATTTATTGGCAACATACCTGTAGCGCAATTTTATCACATTAATGTAGATAATGAATATCCTTACAATGTTTATGGTGGAATGCAAGACAATGGTTCTTGGAGAGGACCAGCTTATGTTTGGAAATCACAAGGAATTAGAAATTCTTACTGGCAAGAAATTTCTTTTGGTGATGGTTTTGATGTTGTGCCAGACAAAGACAACTCTAGATATGGTTGGTCTATGAGTCAGCAAGGTTCTGTGGTGAGATATGATTATCAAACAGGAAATAATTATTCAGTAAAACCAACACATAAAAATCCTGATGTACAATTACGTTTCAATTGGAATGCAGCTATAAATATAGATCCTTTTGATAGTAGTACTTTATATTTTGGAAGTCAGTTTGTACATAAATCAACAGACAAAGGATTAACTTGGGAGGTAATATCGCCAGATTTATCTACCAACAACCCAGAAAAATTAAAACAATCTGAAAGTGGTGGTTTAACAATGGATGCAACTGGTGCCGAAAATCATTGTACAGTTTTAGTAATAGAACCGTCTCTCTTACAAAAAGATGTTTTATGGGCTGCTACAGATGATGGACAAGTACACATCACCAAAAATGGTGGAGAAAGTTGGACAAACGTTGCCAAAAACATTAAAGGTTTACCAGAATTTAGCTGGATAACACAAATAAAAGCATCTAACAAAAATAAAGGCGAAGCACTTTTAGTTGCGAATGATTACAGACGTTTTAACTACAAGCCTTATGCATACAGAACCAAAAACTATGGTAAAACTTGGGAACGTATTGTAGACGAAAACGACGTACAAAGCTATACGTTATGTATTATTGAAGATCCAGAAAATGAAAACTTATTGTTTTTAGGTACAGATGATGGATTGTATATCTCTGTGGATGCTGGAGATCGATGGACAAAATGGACCAATGGTTTCCCTACAGTTCCTGTAAAAGATTTGGTGATTCACCCAAGAGAACAAGATTTAGTAATTGGTACTTTTGGAAGAGCAGCTTGGGTTTTAGATGACATTCGCCCTTTAAGAGCTTTGGCAGGTAAAAATAGTAGTAATAAAAAATTACACTTATTTGAACCACCAACTGCTTACCAAGCAGCATACCAACAACCAACAGGAAGTAGATTTGGTGCAGATGCCATGTATCAAGGAGAAAACAGAAATAGAGGTGCCATTATTTCTTATTTTGTAGATGTTCCTAAAGCAGATAAAAAAACGAAGAGTAAGAAAAAAGATAACGTAAAATACGATTCTATAAAACTAGAAATTTTTGATGGAACTAGACAAATAAGAACTTTAAAATTTAAAACTCCAAAAGAAAGTGGTGTGCATAAAACTACTTGGTATTTAAGAGAAAAAGGAGTAGCTAGAGCCTCAAGAAGAATTAGAAACTCTACAAGAGAGCCTTCTGGTGTAGAAGTAAAACCAGGTACTTATCGCTTAAAAATGACTTTTGGAAACGAAGTTTCTGAACAAGATATTAAAGTTGAGTTTGACCCTCGTTTACAAATATCTCAGGCTGCCATCAATCAAAAATATGCAGCTAGTAAAACACTAGAAAAATACCAAGAAAAAATTGCCTCAGCTGTAAAACAATTGGTACAAAGTAAAAACACTGCCAGTTCTATAAAAAGTGACTTGTCAAAAGAGGACAAAAAGAAATACAAAGAAGAAATTAAAAAATCATCAGATATCATTAAAAAAATTGATGCCTTAATTGCCAAATATTTAGGTTCTATCGATAAAAGACAAGGTATTACAAGAAATCCAGAAATTACTGTAAACCAACGTTTTGGTCAGGCAAGTAGATACATAAGTTCTCGTTTTGGAGAACAAACAGCTACAGAAACTATACTAATGAATCAGTTTAAAGATGAATTTACCAAAGTTATTTCTGAAACCAACGCGTTTTTTAACAAAGACTGGGTTACATACAAAGCAGCTGTAGAAAATATAAAAATTTCTCCTTTTAAAGAGACTAAAATCTTTACAGCTAATTAAATATATGCGTATTTACCTGTTAATTTTAAGCATGTGTTTTATCTTTTTTAAAACACATGCTCAAAATACTTCTGAAAATATTTTAGGTACTTGGTATATGTACAATGGTTCTCATAAAATTTCAGAAAAATTTACTCTAAAAACTAGTTTTCATGTAAGGTATTATGAGTTTATTACAGCATATCAACAAGAAATTTACAGATTAGGTGTAAATTATAATTTTAATAAAAAAAATAAGCAAACAATTACAACTAAGACTAGACTATATGCATACTCAATTTAGTAAAATAAAATCACACCGATTGCAATTAGGTGTCATTTTAAACACAAATCATATTAAAAATAAAATATAAAAATATTTATGAGATTTCTACTTTTTGTAACTTGTTTATTTATTTACAGTTCCATCTTTTCACAAAACACAAATAACGAGCTTGGTAATTGGTTTATGTACAATGGCTCTCACAAAATAAGTGAAAAATGGGCTATTAAAAGTATGGCTCACATTAGATATTACAAAATTGGTAAAGATTTTCAGCAAGAAATCTACAGATTAGGTGCAAATTATACGTTGCATAAAAAGCTAAATTTTACTTTAGGTTATAGTTATGTAACTACAGATTTTATTTCTGGTACACCAAGCAATACGGTTTTTGAAAATAGAATTTATGAGGATATCAATTATAGCAATAGTTTTAATAAATTAAAACTTAGTCATCGTTTTAGATTCGAACATCGATTTATACGCGCAAATACTTTAAATAGTGATAGCCATTGGTTTCGTTACGATTTGAATGCGCAGTATCCGATTTCAGAAAAATGGACTGCTTATGTTTTTAATGAGATTTTCTTTAATATGGATAAAAGCAAACGCTTTGTACAAAATTGGACAGGTTTTGGGGTTTTACATCAATTAAATACTACTCTAAAATTAAACCTTGGTTACCAGCAAATTAAACTACCTACAGAAACTCAGAAAAGAATTCTTTTAGGTATTATTGTAAACACTAATCACTTTAAAAATAAATAAAATATGGAACCCATTTTTACAAACGACGCTATTGTATTTGGTATTTTGATGATTTCTTTAGGGGTTGTTTTTTATACAGAAAGTATAAAAACAGGTTTTTGGCCTAAATTTTACAAAATAGTACCAGGTTTATTTATGGCTTACTTTATTCCTGCTTTATTTACAACAGCTGGTATTATTTCTCCTGAATGGAAAACTGTAAATGATACAGGAGAAACTGTTACAAATAGTTCTCAATTGTATTTTATTGCTAGTAGGTTTTTGTTGCCAGCTGCGTTGGTTTTAATGACTTTAAGTATCGATTTAAAAGCCATTTTTAACTTAGGTAACAAAGCCTTAATTATGTTTTTTACAGGTACAGTTGGTATTATAATTGGTGGTCCTTTGGCTATTTTATTAATTTCTATTTTTTCTCCAGAAACAGTTGGTGGTGCAGATTTTGATGCTGTTTGGAGAGGACTTTCTACACTTGCAGGAAGTTGGATTGGTGGTGGAGCAAACCAAACTGCTATGTTAGAAATTTATAAATACAATCCTGCAAAATATGGAGGTATGGTCTTTGTAGATATTGTGGTTGCCAACATTTGGATGGCGGTTTTATTAATTGGTATTGGTAGAAAAGATAAAATTAACAAATGGTTAAAAGCAGATACTTCTGCCATAGAAGAATTGAAAGAAAAAGTATCTTCTTTTTCTAAAAAAGTAAAGAGAAATCCGTCTTTAACAGATTTAATGATTATGCTAGCCATTGCATTTGGTACAGTTGGTTTTGGTCATTTTGCCTCTAAATATTTAGGTGCTTTTTTTAATGATTTTGTAAAGGGAATGGAATCTCAAACATGGCGTAACATTTTTTCTTTTTTGGGTTCTAGCTTTTTTTGGTTAATTAGTATATCCACAATTGTGGCTATTATTTTATCTTACACTAAAGCAAAAAATTACGAAGGTGCAGGTGCCAGTAAATTAGGTAGCGTATTTATTTATATTTTGGTAGCTACTATTGGTATGAAAATGGATTTAAAATTAATCTTCGAAAACCCTGGTTTAATAGCGATTGGTTTAGTTTGGATGAGTATCCATGCAGGATTATTAATTGGAATAGCAAAATTAATTAAAGCGCCTTATTTCTTTTTAGCTGTGGGTAGTCAAGCTAATGTTGGTGGTGCTGCTTCTGCACCAATTGTAGCACAAGCATTTCATCCGTCTTTGGCAACGGTTGGTGTTTTATTAGCTGTTTTTGGTTATGCTATTGGTACTGTAGGTGCTATTTTGTGTACAATTTTAATGGAATTATCTGCCAACATTTAAAAATTTAAAGCATATTTGCAATCGTAAAAAATATAACATGAAACGTATAATTGGCATTATTTTAGTAACTATTTTACTAGCAGCATGTTCTTCTAAAAAAGAAGGTAACATGGTAGTCGAAGGAAACATCAAAGGTTTAAAGAAGGGCGTATTATATCTTCAGAAAATGAAAGATACAGTTTTGGTTTCTATAGATTCTGCAAAAGTTATTGGTGATGGAAACTTTAAATTAACAGATGATGTTGATTCTCCAGTAATGTATTATATCACATTTAAAGGAAATACCACAGACAAAAGAATTTTATTTTTTGGTAATAAAGGTACCATTACCATAAACGATAAAATTGAAACTTTTGGTTTTAATCCAGAAATTATAGGTTCTGAAAACCAGTTGGTTTTTAATGATTTTGCTAAAATTAACAATCAATTTAAAAATAAGAGTTTAGAGTTTATTAAAAAAGAGTTTGATGCCCAAAAAGCAAATGACAAAGATTTGTTAGCTAAAGTACAAGAAGATTATAACAGAATGGTTCGTAGAAAATATTTGTACACTACAAATTTTGCACTTACACATCCAGATTCTGAGGCAGCACCTTACATCGCATTAACGGAATTGTACAATGCCAACATTAAGCTTTTAGATACTATAAATAATACGCTTACACCCAAAGTAAAAGCTTCTGATTATGGAAAACGTCTAGATAAGTTTATTAAAGGGTTGAAAGAAAACGAAGAAAAATAGAGAAAAAGCTGAATTTAATAATTCAGCTTTTTTTATTAAATTTATAAAATGAAATATTTATCTCCAGAAATAGAAGCTTTATCAAAACAGTTTGAAGAAACAAAATCTTTAGCTAGAACAGGAGTTTCTTGTGGTATTTTTCAAGATTGTGATTACACAGAAAAAAGACCAAAACCTATTTTAAAGAATAAAGTAGATTAATTTTTCGCTTTTAAACTCCACTCAAAACTAAACTGAGACACCACTACTCCTTCTTCATTTTTTCCTTCTGATATTAATGTTACCACTTGTCCTTTCTTTGTTTCAATTGATTTTTCAATAGCCTGTTTTATTACAAAACCACCTTTACAAGTAAACAAAATTTTACCAGTAGCTTTTTTATAAAACTCTGCTTCTTGTTTGGTAACCAACATAGACACTTTTTGATTAGATTGCTCTATTGCTTTCATAACCAAAGCACCAGTTGTCATTTCTGCAGCCATACCTTGTGCAGCCCAAAACATGCTTTTAAACGGATTTTGATTGATCCATTGATGTTTAATTTGTACAGTACAAACATCATCATTTAAAACTTTTACCCTTAAACCAGACAACCAGCCTAAAGGCAATTTAAAAAACATAAAAGAATTGATACGTTTAGGTGTAATGTTCATAAAGCTCTTATTTAAGGGCAATTTACCACTTTTTTTAACATTTATTACTTCTACGTAAAATGTTAAAATTATGTTAATTATAGTACTATGTATTGCATAATACCTTTTTTAGGATATATATTTGCATAAGAAAGTATTATATACAATTTAATATGAAACGAAACAATCAAAATACCAACGCTTTTTTAATACATATTTCTGCCTTTGCAGGTTTTATATTTCCATTTGGTCATATTATTACACCACTTGTTGCTTGGCAAACATTAAAAGAAAGAAGTGCTTTTTTAGATGCACAAGGTAAAGAAGCAGTTAACTTTAATATTAGTTATACACTGTATGCTTTTTTATTAACCTTAACATTTATCCCTTTTGCTTTTGGGTCTTTTTTTAGAAATCTAAGTAATAACAATCATTTTCATTTCGATATAGATTTTACACCAAACATTTTAGGCTTTATTGGCTTAGGTTCTGCAGCAGGTATTATTTATTTAGTGGGTATCGCTTTAGTTATTATTGCTTCTTTAAAAGCTAAAGAGGGCGAAAACTACAAATACCCATTTACCATAAAATTTATAAAATAAACCACAATACATGAAGATAGAAAACACAAAAGCACAAATGAGAAAAGGTGTTTTAGAGTACTGCATTTTATCCATCTTAAAAAATGGAGATGCTTATACTTCTGAAATACTTTCTACTCTAAAAAGTGCAGAAATGATTGTGGTAGAAGGTACCATTTATCCGTTATTAACCCGTTTAAAAAACGCGGGTTTATTAACTTATAGATGGGAAGAATCTACCTCTGGGCCACCAAGAAAATATTACGTTTTAACAGAAAACGGAGGCATGTTTTTAAAAGAATTAGACAAAACATGGAGCAATTTAGTAAACGCAGTAAACCAAGTAATTAGCACAAAACCAACTTCAAATGAATAAGACAATAAATATTAATTTAGGCGGATTTTTCTTTCATATAGACGAAACTGCTTATCAAAAATTAAAAAGATACTTAGAATCTATATCTAGGTCTTTAAGCGAAGATCCGCAAGGAAAAAACGAAATTATTGCAGATATAGAAGCACGTATTAGCGAACTTTTATCTGAAAAAATTACAGACGCAAGACAAGTTGTAAACGAAAGCGATATAGAAGATATTATTGCTATTATGGGACAACCAGAAGATTATGCAGAAGCAGAAGTAACTTATTCTGAAGCTAATTACTCTTACCAAAGAAACAACGCTTCTGGCAAAAAACTTTTTAGAGATGGAGATGATAAGTTTTTAGGTGGAGTTGCTTCTGGTATTGGGCATTATTTTGATATTGATGCAATTTGGGTACGTTTGGGTTTATTGGCACTATTTTTTGGAGCTGGTTTTGGTATTATTCTATATATCATCTTATGGATTTTATTACCAGAAGCTAAAACAACTGCCGAAAAATTACAAATGGAAGGTGAGCCTGTAAACATCGATAATATAGAAAAAAAAATTAGAGAGGAGTTTACTCATGTTTCTGAAAATGTAAAAGATTTTGCCAACAATGCATCCGAAAAAATTAAAGATGGAGCGAATGAGTTTTCAGAAAAAATGAGTAAAACTTTTACAGCAAAGACAAAAAAAAATAATGGCTTAGAAGATTTTTTAAATGCTATTGGTAACATATTTCTAGTATTCTTTAGAATTATAGGAAAATTTATAGGTGTTATTCTAGTATTTGTAGCTGCTGCTGTTATTTTATCTCTTATTATTGGAGGGTTTTCTGTTGGTAGCTTAGAGTTTTTAAACATCGATGGTAATTTTGTAAACTATCCACATTTCTTTTATGATGCCAGTTTACCAAAATGGGTATTAACTATCTGTTTATTTACCTTAATTGGTATTCCTTTTATTGTGCTATTTGTTTTAGGATTACGTATTTTATCTAGCAACGTAAAACAGTTTAGCAAAACAACTTCTTTAACCTTAGTCGGTATTTGGTTAATCGCCTTATTAGCTATTATTTTTACAGGCATAGAGTTTGGTACAACCCATGCAAATTATGGTAAATCTATAGAAAAAAACGAGCTAAATATTGCCAAAAAAGATACACTTATCTTAAAAATGGTAAATGATGATAGTATTTATTACAGACATAATTTAAGAAGAACCTACAGCAAACAAGAAGTAGAAATAAACAATACAGTAAAAGTATATTCTAACTACTTACGTGTAGATGTAGAAAAAAGCAATTCAGACAAGGCTTACTTTGTTATACAAAAAGAGTCTTATGGTAGAACTAGCATAAAGGCCAGAAAAAATGCAGAAAAAATTAATTATGATTACAATATTACAGGCAATTCAGTTGTGTTAGACGCTTTCTTCTTATCAGAAATAAAAAACATTTTTAAAGATGAAGAGATAAGAATTACCTTTTTTATACCTGAACAAACCACAGTTTATTTTGATAATTCTATTAAAAACTTTTTAATGAATATTCGTACTAACGATGATATTGATGAGAGAGATATGGGAAATCATCATTTTGAAATGACAGATGATTCTTTAGAATGTACAGATTGCGAAAAGGAAGAAGAAATAGAAATCAAAGAAACTATATAATTACAACTCAACCAAAACAATCAACAACTGGGCAACCAAATTTAGATGGTAAGCGTCTATTATAAGATATTTACCATCTAAATTAAAACCAATATTATGAAAACAACCATCCACCAAATTTTAACAGTACTATTTATTACCACATTATTTACTTCTTGTAGTGTAGATATGTTTAACAGAGTAAATGGCAATAGAAATGTTATATCAAAACAAAGAACTTTAGCAGCAGATTTTACTGGCATTAGCGTAAGTAATGGTATTGACTTATACATCTCCCAAGACAACAAAACGGCTATTTCAGTAGAAGCAGATGAGAACTTACACGAAATTATTATTACCGAAGTTGATAACGGAATTTTAAAAATATATACAGAAAAAAATATTTGGCAATCTAAAGCAAGAAAGGTTTATGTTACCGTAAATCAATTAACATCATTAAAAGCTTCTAGTGGTAGTGATGTGTATGGAGAAGACATTATAAAAACCGAAGAAATTGCCATTTCTTCTTCTAGTGGAGCAGATATTAATATAGAAATTGAGGCAGAAAGTGTAGCTACAAGTGCTTCTAGTGGTTCTGATATAGAAGTTAGTGGAACTGCAACTAACCACGCGTCTAACGCTGCAAGTGGTAGCTCTATAAATGCTTATAATTTAAAAAGTAAAAATGTAATTGTTAGTGCCGCTAGTGGCGCAGATATAGACATTTTTGCCTCAGAAAAAATAGAGGCTAGAGCTTCTAGTGGTGGTGATGTAGATTTTAAAGGAAATCCAAAAAAAGTATCTAAGAAAAGTTCTTCTGGGGGAAGTATTTCTCAAAAATAAACCTCAACCAAAAAAAAATCAATCAACCAAAAAAACTGCTTCAGGTGTAGTTGCCTGAAGTAGTTTTAAAAAACTACCTATGAATTCTTTTCTAGAACCTTTTAAAAACTCGTTACTATTTAAAGTAATTATCGCTATTTGTATGTTTCTTTTTTCATTGATTTCTAATGCTCAAGTAGAAAAATCATCTGAACTATACAAAACATTAAAGTCTAAAGATAGTATTATTTTTAAAAGAGCATTTAACAAATGTGAGACCGAAAAATTAGCGCCTATAATTGCCGAAAATTTTGAGTTTTATCATGATGTAGCAGGCATACAAAATAGAGAAGAATTTATGAATGCCATCAAACAAAACATTTGTACAAATCCTGGAAATTATAAAAGAGAAGTTGTTGAAAGTAGTTTGGAAGTATATCCTCTAAATAATAATGGGATTTTGTATGGTGCCATTCAAAGGGGCAAACATACGTTTCAAGAAAAATCAAACAACGTACTAAAAACGGTGGGTATTGCAGATTTTACACATTTATGGATTCTAGAAAACAAGACATGGAAATTAAAAAGGGTGTTAAGTTTTAATCATCAACCCTATACAGAATAAAAATTTATTAGAAAGCTAACTTCTAATATAGTTACTAATACTTGGTTTTATTAGTTTACTTGGTAAGACGCTGTTTTGAAAAAAACAGCGCTTACTTTTTTTGGCTTGTTTTTAAAATTTTTAAAAAGACGTTTCTATCAATTTCTTTGGCACCCAAACTAGCTAAATGATCGTTGTAAATTTGGCAATCTATCAGTTGATAACTGTTGTTTTTAACTAAATGGATAAAGGCTAATTTAGAAGCGTTAGAAACTTTGCTAAACATACTTTCTCCACAAAAAATACCATTTATTTCTAAGCCATAAAGTCCGCCAACTAATTCAGCATCTTCCCAAACCTCTATCGATTTTGCAACTCCTTTTTTATGTAGGTTGATGTAAGCTTGCTCCATATCATCTGTAATCCAAGTTCCAAAACCATCTTTTCTATCGATATTTTTACAGTTGTAAATTACCGCTTCAAACGCTTTATTTTCTGTAATATTAAATTCATTTTTTTTGATGAATTTCTTCATCGATTTAGATACTTTTAAATCGTCAGGAAACAATACCATTCTTTCAAAAGGACAATACCAAACAATAGGTTCTCCTTCTGAAAACCAGGGGAAAATTCCGTTTTTGTAAGCGTATATTAATCTTTTTTCAGATAAATCTCCACCCAAGGCAATAATACCTTCTTTGGTTGTAAATTCGTAAGGTGGAAAAGCAATATTATCTGTAAGCCAAATCATTTAATAAATCTCATTTATTTTACAAATTTAACCATTTCACAAAAAACAGTTAATCTATTTTAATACACGCAGTTTATTTAGAATTAGTTCTTATTTTTGCAGAATCATTAAAACGCTATTTTTTTGAATAAAAAAAAGAAAAAAAGAAAAAAGAATACTGCCTTTATAGGTAAACGACTTCATGTTTACTATGGTAGAACAGGTTTTTACTTATTTGTTTGGGAAAGTATTAAAAAAGCTTTTATACCTATAGTTTTTGTGGTTTTGGCACTGTTTTTATTTAACAAATACGTGTACGATATTAATGAGGGTTTAGAAACCATCACAGAAACATTTTCTAGAGTTGGAATCTTAATCACGTTTTTTATATCAGAAACACTTTTGGGCTTAATACCTCCAGAAATGTTTATAGCTTGGACTAAAAAAACAACACAACCCATTTTAAATCTGTCCATTTTAGCAACCTTATCTTATTTTGGTGGTTTATTGTCTTATTTTTTAGGTAAAATGACTTTAAAAATAGCTTCTGTAAAAAAATATTTAGAAGTAAAAATGGCCGCAAACTTAAAAAACACCAAAAAATGGGGTGGCTTTTTAATTTTGGTAGGTGCCTTATTACCTTTGCCTTTTTCTATAGCCTGTTTAGCTGCAGGTATGATTAAGTATCCGTTTAAAAATGTAGTATTTTTTGGGTTATTTCGTTTTTTAAGATTTGCAGTTTATGGTTGGGCAATTTTTAAAGTAGTTACTTAATAGTTTACATTTGCATTATGGGATTAACAAACAATGATATTTTTAAGAAACTCCGTGTAGCGCATAAATTGCGAGATACAGATATTATAGAAATCTGCAAATTAGTAGATTTTAAAGTTAGTAAAGGCGAATTAGGGGCATTTTTTAGAAATGAAGAGCATCCAAAGTATATGGAATGTGGAGATCAAATTTTAAGAAATTTTTTAAATGGCTTAATTATACATTTACGTGGACCAATGCCTAAAAAAGAAAAATAATTTTCTTTTTTTTAAGTTTACAAGATGTATTTAACTTTAAATTCTACATCTTTTAATTCTAAAAAAAGAGCATAAATACTTAAGTATTTATGCTCTTTTTTTCTATTCATCTAATTATCTAAAAGCTAACTTCTAGAATGGTAAATCATCTGGCTCTTCGTCAGAAACTTTACTTGCTGGCTCAAATTGGTCTACAGGTGGTAAATTTCCTTGACTTGGTGCAGATTGAGATAAGTTCTCAATTCTCCAACCTTGTACAGAGTTAAAGTATTTTGCCTCTCCTTGTGGGTTTATCCACTCTCTACCTCTTAAATTAATAGAAACTTTTACATCTTGCCCCACTTTATAGCTGTTTAGCAAATCTGTTTTGTCTTGTACAAACTCTATCATTATCATTTGCGGATATTGCTCGTCTGTAGTAACTACCAATTCTCTTTTTCTAAAACCATTAGAACCAAAAGTTTGTACGTCTCCAATTAATTTTATTTTCCCAATAACTTCCATAATATAAATCTTAACTATTTAATTAAAAGCACTTTCCAAGCACTTTCTACATCACTTTTATTTAAAAACTCTTGCGCAAATGTATGTTTTTTTGAGGTTTCTAACCCAATAAATTGCGGATGTTCTTTTGCAAAGTTATCAACAGTTTCTTTTGAAGGCAACTGTTCTACATTACCTAACATGCCTAAATTATTACCTGTTAAAATATGACTATTTCTAATTTCTAAAGGTATTTGATCTACACCAATACCCAAAGTACTTATGGGTTTTGGTATTTCAAAAAAACCATCCCTGGCTCTAGAATAATAGCTACCTCCTGCCCTTGCAACCAAGTCTATTTTGTGTTGATCTATAGCTCCATTTTCATCTAAAACAGCCTCAGAAATGTGCACTTTTACGACTTCGCAAATAATTAAATTTCCTGCTCCTCCTTCATCACCAGTAAAAATAACATCGTTTACTTTACACTCAAATTGTACAGGAGACTCTGCCACTCTAAATGGCTTTATTTTATCTGATTTTAGCATAGTAAACCCTGCTTTTTCAAATTCATTTACACCTTCTGGGTATTCAGTAGAGCTTAAAGACATTTGTTGTACAATATCATAATTTACAATATTTATTACCACTTCTTTTGTTGCCAAGGCATTCTCTAAGGTGTGTTTTGTGGTATTGTCTCTTACTCTTCTTGCAGGAGAAAAAATTAAAATAGGTGGGTTTGCGCCAAAAACATTAAAAAAACTGTACGGAGATAAATTTGGATTACCATATTTGTCTATGGTACTTGCAAATGCGATAGGTCTTGGTGCAATTGCACCCAATAAATAACTGTGTAATTTACCTGTTGCTATTTCTTTTGGATCTATACTTAACATAAGAACTGTGAATTTTTAGAATGTTCTCTAGATAGCAGTCGAATACTAAAACTTATTAAATGCGCTCAAAAAACATTTATTTATAAAAAATTATCTTGTAAAGATACTATCAAAATAACAAATGAGTTATATGTTGAAACCTTTATATTTGTTTTTATGAACTTTACCACCAACACACTTTTTTTTAAAAGAGTTGCTGTTTTAATTTCTTTGATTATTGTTTCATTAATCTTATGGAATACTTATATCTTTTTTCAAAAATTTAAGCAAGAAGAGAGAATTAAAATAGAAATTTTAGCAGCGGCGCAAAAAGAATTGGCTACAAATACCGATTTAAATGCAAGTGTAGATTTGCCTTTAAAAGTGATTGAAAATAGCAATAATATTCCTATGATTTTGGTGGATGCGAAAGGTGCAATTATCGAAATACAAAACTTAGATTCTATAAAGGCTTTAGACAAAGATTATGTAGAAAAACAATTGCAAATTATGAAATCTCAAAACAAACCTATTGAGGTTAGTTTTAAAGGAAAAAACAAACAATTTGTATATTATAAAGATTCTGAATTATTAGATAAACTTACCTATTACCCAATTGCTTTAATATTAATTTTAATGCTGTTTTTGAGTGTTATCTATTTGTTTTACAATTCTAATAAAATTGCAGAAACTAATAAGTTATGGACTGGTATGGCCAAAGAAACTGCACATCAAATAGGTACACCATTGTCATCTTTATTAGGTTGGATTGCCATTTTAAAAATGGAAAATGTAGATGATAAATATGTAGAGGAAATAGAAAAGGATGTTAGTAGGTTAAACACCATTGCAAATCGTTTTTCTAAAATTGGTTCTACTCCCGAATTAAAAAAAGAAAATATTGTAACCATAACAAAAACTGCTTTCGATTATTTAGAATCTAGAAGTTCAAAGCAAATTTCCTTTAAATTTTCGGCTTCAGAAGCTATTATTAACACCAACCTAAATACAGAATTGTTTGGTTGGGTTATAGAAAATTTAATAAAAAATGCTATTGATGCCATGTCTGGTAAAGGTAGTTTACAAGTAAACCTAGAAAGTAGGCAGAAAAAAGTAAAAATTACAGTTTCTGATACTGGTAAAGGAATGTCAAAAAAATTATTCAAACAAATTTTTAAACCTGGTTTTACCACTAAAAAACGTGGTTGGGGTTTGGGTTTATCTCTCTCTAAAAGAATAGTAGAAGATTACCACAAAGGGAAAATATTTGTACAAAAATCTGAAATTGGGAAAGGAACTACTTTTGAGATTTTATTAGATAAAGTCTAATTGTTTTATAGTTTTTTAAAAAACTAAAGTACCGATTTATGAAACTTTCCAACAATTAACGAAGTTACCAATAATCCAAATCCAACTCCCATAAAAGAACCTTTTACAAAATCATTTAAGGGTGTGAAATGACTTACTATTTGCAATATTGCTATTAAGAATAAGCCTACAAGCAAAAGTGATACTCTTTTTCTTTTAATTATTTTTTTCATGGGTAATTGTTTTAGGAGAAATTATGTGTTTGTATTTTCTAAATTTTGCTATTAAATATCCAAAGACTAAACCGCAAATCATCCAAAAAATAAACTTTATGATTACCAACTTTAAAGTAATGTCTTCACCATCAATTAAAGGCCAAATAAAAGCCATAGCCAAAAACATCCAAATACCCCAACCTAAACCTATTTTTATCCAGTTTTTCATTACTCGAAATTTGCAGCAATATCTTCTGATAAAGTAACAAACTCTTCATTAGATAATTTAACTTTGTTTGTAAACTGCGCATCTTGCATACTATTTAAAGGTATTAAATGTACATGCACATGTGGTACTTCTAAACCAATTACGCTAATTCCAATTCTTTTACAATCTATTGTTTTTTCTAGTGCTTTTGCAACTCTGTAAGAAAAATCCATTAATTTTAAATATGCTTCTTTTGATAAATCGAAGATTTTATTTTCTTCTTTTTTTGGCACTACCAAAGTGTGCCCTTTTGCATTTGGATTAATATCTAAAAAAGCAATAAAATTGTCGTTTTCTGCAACTTTATAACTGTGTAATTCTCCGTTTATAATTTTTGTAAAAATACTCATCGTTGGTTTTTTAGTAAATATAAAAAAGAATTCGGGTTTTGGCAATGCCAAAACCCGAATTTATAATTTTAAAATTCTTTTTAAAAAGCTATTTATATGGATAAAAACTGAAGTTTGTAAACGAGTTTAGCCCTGATTGAAGTGGTATCCTTTTTTTATTTTTCTTAAAAAAAGATTTAACGGAAAGCAGGAAATAGCTTCTAAAAAATTATCTAGAAATTTCTATAATTTCGAATTTCATAATTCCGTTTGGAACTTTAATTTCTGCAATTTCACCAACTTTTTTACCCAACAAACCTTTTCCTATTGGGGAGTTTACAGAGAGTTTTCCGTTACGAACATCGGTTTCAGAATCTGCCACCAATCTGTATTTAAACTCCATTCCATTAGTTGTATTTTTAATAACCACATTAGAATGTATTAGTATTTTAGAGGTGTCTAATTGACTTTCGTCTAAAATACGTGCATTAGAAATTACATTTTTTAGTTTGGCAATTTTTGTTTCTAAATGAGATTGCTCTTCTTTTGCTGCGTGGTATTCTGCATTTTCACTTAAATCTCCTTTGTCTCTTGCATCTGCAATTTCTTGTGTAACTCTCGGTCTTTCTACTTGCTCTAACTGCGTTAATTCATCTTTCAGATTTTTTAAACCTTCTGGAGAATAATATGATATATCACTCATAATATTTTAATTTTAATTCTTTATTACCATTCAGAAAATAATAGGGTAAAATTTTCTACGCTACCAAACTACTACCTACTAAGGGTTTAAATTTAAAAATCCCATTGCCTTCACAGGAATGAGATTATATTACAAATGTACAAAATATTTGTAACTTGCCATCGTTTTAAAAGAAAGGAAACCTATTATGATTAAAAAAGTATTTATTTGCTTCT
The DNA here is from genome assembly GCF_965656025.1 of Polaribacter sp. GTDB lineage: Bacteria > Bacteroidota > Bacteroidia > Flavobacteriales > Flavobacteriaceae > Polaribacter. The sequence continues at coordinate 11,822 of NZ_CBFHJT010000012.1, read as the reverse complement.
TATTTTTATCGCTTTTTTCTTGCGAAGACAATACTACCATAAACGATTGTTTTAGAGGTGTTTTTGTGCAAGAAATCATAGAGTTCAGACTTCCTATTTACCAAAAACTAATTGTAAATGGTGGTAGTACCACCAATACAATAGATGGTAGATTGATTCATATTATTAGAAACTCGTCTTCTAATTATATTGCTTTCGATTTAGAATGTCCAATCAGAACTTGTAATTCTCCATTAGACATTTCTAATTTACCAACCATTACTTGCCCTTGTCATGAAAAAAAATATAATTATTTAGAAGGTGGCAGGCTTATAGGAGAAGAAGGTTGTAGCATGCTCATGTACAATGTTACCCCAGTTGGTAGCAATGCAATACAAATTACAAATTAATTTTATAGAATAGTTACTTAGAGTTGTGTATTTTTGTGAAAACACAACATATATTTATCGTGAAAAACTATTTTTCTTCAGATTTTAAATTAGGCGTTCTTGGTGGTGGTCAATTAGGAAGAATGCTGCTTGCAGAAACCCAAAAACTAGACATTTACACAAGCATTTTAGATAGCAGTAAAAATGCACCTTGTGCAGAAATTTGCAACAAATTTGTGCTAGGTAATTTATTAGATTTTGATGCTGTTTACAATTTTGGTAAAACTGTAGATCTACTTACTATAGAGATAGAAAATGTAAATCTAGATGCTTTAGACAAGTTAGAAGAAGAAGGTTTAACCATTTATCCAAAACCAAAAGATTTACGAATTATTCAAAGTAAAGCAAGGCAGAAAAACTTTTATGTAGATAACCAAATACCTACTGCAGCATTTTCTCATTACGCCTATTTAGAAGAATTAAAACATTCTTACGAAAACAATATTATCAATTTTCCTTTTGTATGGAAAGCAGCTCGTTTTGGTTATGATGGTAATGGTGTAAAAATTGTTAGAAATATTGAAGATTTAGAAACCTTGCCAAATGTTGAGTGTATTACGGAACAATTAATACCTTTTAAAAACGAATTAGCAGTAATTGTGGCAAGAAATATTAGTGGTGAAGTAAAAACATATCCTGTTGTTGAAATGGAATTTCATCCTGAAGCAAACCAAGTCGAATATGTAATTTGTCCAGCAAGAATAGATGCTAAAGTGGCAGAAAAAGCTAGAGAAATTGCTTTAAAAGTAGTTCATAAATTAGATTTTGTTGGCTTATTGGCAGTGGAAATGTTTCAAACAAAAGATGATAAAATATTAGTAAATGAAGTTGCTCCAAGACCACATAACTCTGGTCATTATTCAATTGAAGCGAGTTATACCAGTCAGTTTGAACAACATTTGCGCTCTATTTTAAATTTACCACTAGGAAATACAGAAAGTAAAGTTGCAGGAATTATGGTGAATCTTGTTGGTGAAGAAAATTTTTCTGGTGATGTAATTTACGAAAATATCGAAGAAATTTTAAAAATTGATGGTGTTACACCTCACATTTATGGAAAGAAAGAAACACGTCCTTTCAGAAAAATGGGTCATGTAACAATTGTAAATGCTGATATTGATAAAGCTAGAGAAATTGCGCAAAAAGTGAAGGAGACTATAAGAGTGATTTCTAAATAAATTTTATTGATTTTGAACTCTTGCAAAAAATGCAGCAGTTAAAAAAGTCTTTTGAGAAAAACAAATTATCTAAAAACATGGTTGTTCGGAAATTCCGAACAACCACTTAAAATATAAAAAATGAACTACCGAATTTTTCTCGGTAATTCAAATAAATTAAATTATGATAGGAATAATAATGGGAAGCGATTCAGATCTTCCAATAATGCAAGAAGCCATAGATATTTTAGAGAGTTTTGATATTCCAATTGAAGTAGATATTGTTTCTGCTCACAGAACACCAGAAAAATTAGTTGAGTATTCTAAAAATGCACATTTACGTGGCATAAAAGTAATAATTGCAGGTGCTGGAGGTGCTGCTCATTTACCAGGAATGGTAGCAAGTATGAGTCCTTTGCCAGTAATTGGAGTTCCTGTAAAAAGTAGAAACTCTATAGATGGTTGGGATTCTGTATTGTCTATTTTACAAATGCCTGGTGGTGTCCCTGTAGCAACTGTTGCCTTAGACGGTGCTAAAAATGCAGGTATCTTAGCAGCGCAAATTATTGGGGCTTCAGACAAATGTGTGTTAGATAAAATTATTGCTTACAAAGAGGGATTAAAATTAAAGGTAGAAAAAGCTTCTGAAAGAGTTAGAAAGTAAAAAGTGGCAATTTCTTAATTGACAATCACTATTTTTTTTGAAAGAGTACTAATTTCCTTCAATTTTATTTTTACCAAATAAACACCTGTTGGAAGGTCTGCAACGTTTTTTATTTGATTGGGATTAAAAAACTTTACTTCTCTACCTAATATATTATAAAGTGTAATTTTTTCTAGATTTTCTAAATTGGTATGTTTTATAATTAACTCTTTTGAAGAGTTTGTATACACAAGCAAATTTTCGGTATTGTAATTTGAATTATTGATAGAAAGAGTTTCTTTTTTTTCTTGGGTATAAATAATTTTAAATCTTGTGTTATTTTCTCCAGCAGAATCGATTAAAAACGTATATTCTTGTTCTTTTAAATCAATAAAAAGATTCGCCTCTATATCTTCTAAATAAATAAAATAATTGTCATCAATATACTCTTCTGTAAGCTCAATAGTATACTCTCCAACTTCATCTACCACAAAACCTAATGGTACAATTTTTTCGGTTTCTACTAACAGAGGTAAACCTTGAATCGTCGCTTTTTTGGTTTCTTCGGCCAAGGAATAAAAACCTAGTTTTGTTTGATTAATATCAAAAGGACCATCGTAAATTCTGTCATAATTATCTGTAGCACCTTTTACAAAACCAATTAAAATTGAATTGTATAACTTATCTTTTTTTAATCGAAACCAAGATCTCCCCTTTTGTTTATTAGAAATATATTTTTTCTTGCTAGACTTATAAAATGTAGCTGAAGTATTATCTCCTGCTACTTGGTGTGTAGCTTTTAATTTTAAAGTGGTTGTATTTCCTTCGCCAATATCATTAATTCTTAGAAAGAAAGCTTGAGCTGTCCCTATTTTATAATTATCTCCTGGAGGGTTGTCATTTCCTCCAGTAGGATTGTATTGTAAATAATCTGAAACATTATTATCTCCATTCTGTGCCGATGTTTGATTCCACAAGTAAATAGTTCCTTCGATATCTTCATTATCGTCATCACCTATAATTAAATCCCAATCAAGTGCAGAGGGGTATGGATTTCCCACCAAATTGTCACCTCCAGGAGACCATACATTTCCAACTTCTCCTGTACTTTCATTTGTATTAAAAAATAAAGTAACATCTATGCCTCCATTATTAACAATACCTCCAAAAGTTCTTACTTGCCCTCCTAAACCTTCATTTTGAATGGCATATCCTAAACCAGCTTGCATTGTTGCACTTGAACTAATTTTAAACCAATCTGCATCACTTATACTTGCATCATATTGATACACTTCTTCTGCATCAGGAAAGACTGTTGAAATTGTTGCACCAATCACTGGAGTGCCCCAATAAGAATAGAAGTTACCACTACTATAATTTCTTGTATTTCTTATTACATCAAAAGTACCAGAACTTAATATGGGGTTATTACAGTTATGATAAATCAGAGAACCTCCATTTTCTACAGTTATGGTACCATTATTATTAAAATCATAATAGACATTTAATGTAACTCCACTTTCTACCACTAGATTAACCCCTGAGTTTATGGTTAAATAACCTACGTTTGTATCTACTGTTATAAATGGGTTTGTACCATTATCTGTAATAATAATTTTTTGACTTCTGGTAATATCTGGTGGATTATCTCCTACCCAATTTGCTGCTGTTGTCCAGCTACTACTATCACTTCCATCCCAAGTAATTACACCTGAGGCATCTTCTGAGGCGGTTGGTGAACTACCACCATCTGGCTGATAATTAATTTGTGTACCACTTTGATATGCTACTAAATCTGTTCCTGCACTTAAAAAAGTGTTCTTATTAGTGTCTATTTCAGATTGAGTTCTGGCAACATTCCAAATTCGAAACAGATCTATATCTCCTGTAAAATTATTTGAATTTCCGTCTGTAGAAATTCCACTATTATAAGTTTCTGAAGAAGAAGACAATACAGAACTTGCCACCCAATTAGTAGATAAACTACTTGGAAATCTCATATTACCTCCAGATCTACCAATATTTATGTCTCCAGTATGTGTATTTACAACTAAACCTGCTTGAGAATCTTGTTCAACCCCATCTAAATACCACTTTAAAGTTGTTGCAGCATCTAAAGTAAGTGCTACATGATACCATACACCTATTGTAATATCTGAAGCTGCTGATCTAAAAAACCGCCTATCAGCAGCATTACTTGCATTATTTCTATAAACACTAAAATAAATTCTACCACCTTCTAAAAATACTTTTATTGCGTTAACATTACCACCTTCTTCATACAAAACTTGTCTTGTGTTTAAATCTGTAGCTTTAAATCGAAACTCAATAGTTCTGTCACTGGTGTTTTGATCATTTATAGCGTCTGTATTGGGTATTGTTGTAAATTGGGTAGTTAAAGACACAAAAGCTGTTAAAGAAATTTCTGTAGCTCCATCAGGCACATAATAAATACGGTCTAAATCTGCATAGGCAACTAAATCTGTTCCACTTGTTAAAAGTATAGATTTATTAGTATCAATTTCAGATTCAGTTCTGGCAACATTCCAAATTCTGAATAAATTGATGTTTCCAGTGAAGGGGTAAATGGTTCCTGTTGAGACTGTAAAAGTATTATTATATGTTTCTGAAGATTGACCTCCGCTAGCTATCCAATTATTTACCAGATCACTTGGGTATCTTAAACCATCTCCATTTCTAGCATATGAAATTGAACCAGAATGACTCTCTACAGTAAAACCTGATTGAGAATCTTGTTCTACACCATTTAAAAACCATTTTAAAGTAGCTGCGTTGTCTAAAGTTAAAGCTACATGAAACCATTTTTCTGCTTCAATAACTCCATCTAAAGATCTAAAGAACCTTCTATCTGTAGCATTAAGAGTTTCGTTTCTATAAGCTCCTAAATAAATTCTCCCTCCTTCTAAATAAAAAATAAATGCACGAGTACCACCACCTTCTTCATAGATTACTTGTTTGGTGGTAACATCTGGTGCTTTAAACCAAAACTCTATGGTTCTATCTGTAACATTAAATGTATTAATAGCATCTGTATTGGGTACAGTTATAAAATCGTCTGCACCATTTGCATTAAAACCTGTAGAGCAAGGAAATTGGGCAAATAATAAATTTGTATATACTAGAAATAAATAGAGGAATATTTTTTTCAAAATGCATATATTTCCTACAAAAATAGCAAAAAAGTTAAACCTTCGAAATTTTACCTAAACTATGTTTTGATTTATAAGGGTTTACCCTAACTAAAAATAAAATTATTAATTAGTAATTAATAGTTTTATTTTTAGTTGATTCGATTATCACTTAAAACTGCATTCTTAAAGCACTTTGTTTTAAATCAATAAATACATTATTCTGTTTGTTTTTCAATAAAAATGGACATACTAATATTTAAACACATTGTACTTAATTCAATTAAATTTAGATAAAGAGAATTTATCTATTGATAAAATACTATTTTTATGGATTTATGTTTATTAAAATTTATAGAACATCTATATTTGACCTTTAAAAATAAAGATGCATGAATCCACTTTTACAAGATTTTAATACAGCCCCTTTTTCTAAAATTTCTAATGATGATTTTAAACCAGCCATTAAAAAAGGGATAGAAATAGCCAAAGCCGAAATTGATAAAATCACCAACAATAAAGATAAACCTACCTTTGAAAACACAACAGTAGCTTTAGATTTTACTGGTGAAAAGCTAAACAGAATTACCAGTATTTTTTTCAATTTAAATTCTGCTGAAACCAATGATGAGATTCAAAAAATAGCACAAGAAGTTTCTCCTTGGTTGAGTGAGTTTAGAAATGATATTACATTAAATGAAGCTTTATTTAAAAGAGTAAAAGCAGTTTATAAAACTAAAGAAACCTTGACTCTGAGTGACGAACAAGAAATGTTATTGGATAAACAATACAAGGGTTTTACTAGAAATGGCGCTAATTTAAATGAAGAAAACAAAATTAAACTTCGAGAAATAGACAATAAACTCTCTAAATTATCTTTACAATTTGGTGAAAATGTATTGGCTGAAACCAACGCTTTTGAAATGCATCTAACAGCAGAAAAAGATGTTTCTGGATTACCAGAAAGTGTTAAAGAAGCTGCATCGCAACTTGCCAAAGAACAAGAAAAAGAAGGCTATATTTTTAACTTACAATACCCGAGTTACATTCCGTTTTTAACCTATGCAGATAACAGGGAATTGCGTAAAAAAATGGCAATTGCTGGTGGTAAAAAAGGATTTCAAGAGAATAAATACAATAATGAACAAATAGTTTTAGAGATTGTAAAACTTCGTCAAAAAAGAGCCAATTTATTAGGTTACAAAACGCATGCACATTTTGTCTTAGAAGAAAGAATGGCTGTGTCTCCTGAAAAAGTAATTGAATTTTCTAATAACCTATTATCTAAAGCAAAACCAGCTGCTAAAAAAGAATTTGAAAATTTAGAAAAATACGCCAAAAAATTAGACGGAATTGATCAACTTCAAAAATGGGATGGTGCTTATTATTCAGAAAAATTAAAAAAGGAAATTTTTGACTTAGATCAAGAAGCGTTAAAACCCTACTTTAAGTTAGAAAATGTAATTGATGGTGTTTTTGAAATTGCATATCGTTTGTATGATTTAAAATTTGAAGAAGTTTTTTATATCGATAAATATCATCCAGATATAAAAACCTATAATGTAACTGATACAAAAGGTAATTTTATAGCTATTTTTTATGCAGATTATCATCCAAGAAAAGGAAAAAGAAACGGTGCGTGGATGACGAGCTACAAAACCCAACAAATTAAAAATGGTGTAAACGAAAGACCACATGTTTCTATTGTTTGTAATTTTACAAAACCAACAGCCACAAAACCATCATTATTAACTTTTAATGAGGTAACAACCTTGTTTCATGAGTTTGGGCACGCTTTACATGGCATGTTAGCAAATACAACCTACAGTAGTTTATCAGGCACCTCTGTTTCTTGGGATTTTGTAGAATTACCAAGTCAAGTTTTAGAGAATTGGTGTTATGAAAAAGAGGCGCTAGAGTTGTTTGCAAAACATTATGAAACTGGTGAAATTATTCCGATGAAATATGTTGAAAAGATTAAAGAATCTGCAAGTTTTCATGAAGGTATGCAAACGTCACGTCAATTAAGTTTTGGCTTATTAGATATGAAATGGCACTCTGAAGATCCTTCTGATATTTCATCAATAAAAGATTTTGAAAACGCTGCTTTTGCAAATACAAAATTGTATCCAGAAGTTGCCGAAAATTGTATGAGTACCGCATTTTCTCATATTTTTCAGGGTGGATATTCTGCAGGATATTATTCTTACAAATGGGCTGAAGTTTTAGATGCAGATGCTTTTGAATATTTCTTAGAAGAAGGCATTTTTAACAAAGAAGTGGCCACTAAATTTAAAGAAACAGTATTGTCTAAAGGTGGTACTATAAAACCTATGGATTTATATAAAAAATTTAGAGGTGCAGCACCCAAACCAGAGGCACTTTTAAAAAGAGCTGGCTTATTAAAATAGCTAAATAACTCATAAAATTTGTTATAAACTATATTATTCTACGTTATGTATTAAAATGAAGAACACTTTATTTATTTTATTAATACTATATGTAACTACTTCTTTTTCTCAAATTGAGATAAAAGGGACTGTGTACGATAAAAATGGTGTTCTAGAAGGTGCTGCTGTGTATTTTAACAACACAATGTTGGGGACTTCTACCAATAACGATGGTAAATTTACTATTACCACTAAACAAGGAAATTACGATTTGGTAGTTTCTTTTTTAGGATATAAAAAAATAGTTTACAACTTAAACACCAATACCTACACAAAACCTCTTGCTTTTGTTTTAGAAGAAGAAACCAATACTTTAAATGAAATTGTCTTAAAAAAAACAGTATATGATAAAACGTGGAGGTACAACCTTTCTGCTTTTAAAAGAGAATTTATTGGCATCACTGAATTATCTAAAGATTGTAAAATTTTAAATGAAAAAAGTTTACATTTTGATTTTGATGCAAAAAACAACCATTTAACAGCTTTTGCGAGAGCACCCTTAAAAATAAAACATAAAGGTCTAGGGTATTTGATTACATACGATTTGGAGGAATTTAGTATCCATGGAAATAGAGTTACTTATTTAGGATATTCTAGATATCAAAACCTAAAAGGAAGCAAAAGAAAAAAGCGTAAATGGGCAAAAAATAGAGCTATAGCTTATTATGGCTCTGTACAACATTTTTTACAATCGCTAATTAAAAATACGACCTATAAAGACGGTTTTATTGTAAATCAATTTAAAAGAGTTGCCAATGCAGAGAGACCAAGTGAAATGGAAATAAAAAAGGCAAGAGAACTCATTAAATTGAATAGAAATAAGATAAATTTTTCTAAAAAAATTACAGTTCCTAAAACTTCTTTAGATTCAGCTTTAATAGTTGTTAGAAAAGTAAGATTACCTAAATTTAAAGACTATTTATACAAATCTAAAGTACCTATAAAAGATCTTATAACTTTAAAAAACGGAAAGTTTTATTTAAATTTCGAAAACAACATTAGCGTTATTTACACCAAAGAAAAAGAAGAAAAAGCCTATATTTTTAGAAATGCTTTTAGCAAGTCTAGAAAAGCTACTTTTCAAACATCCTCTATAATTCCAATGAATTTTCCATCAGAAATAGATAAAAACGGATCTTTAATAAACCCATTAGCTATTTTTTACGAAGGTTACTGGAGTTATGAAAAATTTGCCAATTCTTTACCTTTAGATTATATACCTTTCTTAAATAAGTAATATATCTTTTATAATTAAACTCGGATTTTTATTTAAATAAAATCATAAAATATTGATTATATTTTAATTAAATGAATTTTTATTTGTATTTTCTTTAAAAATTTCGTAAATTAGAATTAGTTAATCCCTCAAATTATGCAATTAAGAGTTCTCATACTATTTTTATTGTTGCTAAAAATTTCTATATTTTTTAGCCAAGAAACAATCAGTATTTCTATACACCATGACACTAAATTTCTTTTTATTGGGGATGAAAGAGGAAATCATGCAGGAACCACAGACATTTTAATAAAACTTGAGTTTCCAGTAAAAAAATTCAAAAAAGCATATCTTACTGTTTTTCCTTCTTTTGAATTTGCAGATTTGCATAGTGGTGCATTAAAACGTTATTCTTTGGGAGCTGGGTATACTCAAAAAGATATTTTTTTAAAAAAGCTCTATTTAGGAGTTTATGGAGATTATGGTTTTATAAAAAGAATGGGGTATAACACTAACAGTTTTGGACTTCACTTTGAATTATTTTACAGAATAAACAATAGATTTTCTTTAAGTTATATTCATCAAATAATAGAGAGAAGTGATTTAAAAAACTTATATAATGAGACTAACTATTTTAAACCTAGTAGTTTTGTCGGCTTTAAAATCCATTTTTAATTTTTATTTTTCTCTTCAATCCATTTACTCATGTATTTTGTAGCTTGTAAAGTTTGATGTTGCAAAACACTTCCCATAAAATTATTAACTCTGTGGATTTCTAAATTTTGCTGAATTTGCTCAATTACCCTAAAAAAAAGTATTCCATTTTTTTCTTTACTATAAAATGTGTTTATAATGTTTACACCATTTTTTTGTGATGATTTCCATAAATTTTCATCTGTATATAACTGAACTGCTTTGTTTGCAAATTCCTTAAAATTGTCTTCTCTAAAACCGTTCCAAGGTAAATTATCATGCATGCCTTCTGCTCCTATTTTGGTGGTTACACTTGGTGTACCACAAAGCATTGCTTCCGTTAATTTTCCTTTAATTCCCGCTCCAAAATTTAAAGGTGCTAAAACTACTTTCGCACGCTTTACAACCTCCTCTGCATTTTTTGCAAATCCCTTAATTAAAAAACCTTCTTTTGGGTTGTGTAAATCTTGTATTTGCTGATTTATATAAGCACCATAAATACGCAATTCTGCCTTTGGCAGTCGCTTCTTAATGATAGGCCAAACTTCTTGTTTTAATGTTAAAACAGCATTTACATTAGGTTTATGAAAATAATTACCAACAAAAACAAAATGTGCTCTCTCATCAAAATATTTCCACTTTTCTTGTTGATATTCATCAATGGCATCAAACAAAAACGGCAAATACATTAATATAGATGCATCAATTTTAAAGACATTTTTTAACAAATCCATTTCGAAGGTAGAAATAATTAAAGACAAATCGCACCGTAAAATAGCTGCAATTTCTCTTTTGGTAATGTCTTGTTTTAGCAGTTCATGAGTAGAAAAATCAATCTTATTTTTTAAACAAAATTCTCGTGTTTTTCGCAAACAATGTAAATCTTCTGTATCTAAAATTCTAAGTGCTTTTGGGCAATGTTCTGCAACTCGCCAACCAAATTGTTCTTCGGTCATAAAACGATCAAATAAAACAATATTGGGTTGTAATTTTTTTATAAAAACATCGAATGAAGCATTATTCAATTCAATACTAACTTCTTTAACACCTAAAGAAGTTAAGTCTACTGCTTTTTCATTTTTTAAAGCTGTAGTAGCAAAAGTTACTATATAATCTTTATTTAAAAATTGATGAATTAACTGCAACATTCGTTTGCCTGCTGCAGAAGAATTGGGCTCTACCCAAACTGTACCAATAATTAAAATAGATTTTTTTTGCACCTAATTAGCAGACATTTGTTGCTTGTAATCTGCTTGTACTTTTTTACCCCAAGCTACAACAGCAGCTATTTGTTCTTGTGTTAAATTCGCTTCAGCGTGTGTCCAAGTATAAGAATTTAAAGGCATTTCTCCTTTTTCTACCTCCTCATATAACTCATCCATTTTATGCTCTTTTCTTTTTAAAGAATATTCACTCCATTTAGAAAAATTTAAATGTTTTTTTCCATCTTTTACATGCTCATCTAACCAGTAATTTACAGGAGTAATTTTATCATACCAAGGATATCTTGTTTTTGCAGAATGGCAATCAAAACAAGTACTTTCTAGTATTTTTTTCACATCTGCTGGCGGATTTGTTTCCGCTAAAAAAGTATTTACTGTAGTAATATCTCCGTTATTTTTTTCTGGTCCAAAAAATTGAGCAATCAGCAAAACAACTAATAGAAAAACGAGTATTTTTTTTATAATTTTCATTTGTAAATTTTAAGAATAATTTATGTGGTAAAACTACTAAATTCTCACTTTATTCTGTGAAAATATCCGTATTTTTGTCAACTATTATTAAAAAACGAACCAAAAGGTTACAGAATACGCAAAACAAAAGCACTCATGAAATACGATATTATTGTAATTGGCTCAGGACCTGGTGGATATATTTCTGCTGTTAGAGCATCACAATTAGGTAAAAAAGTAGCAATTATTGAAAAATACGCCACTCTTGGTGGAACTTGTTTAAATGTTGGTTGCATTCCATCTAAAGCATTGTTAGACTCTTCTCATCATTATTACGATGCCACTCATCATTTTGAAGAACATGGTATTTCTGTAGAAAAACCAAGTTTTGATTTTGGTAAAATGGTAGAAAG
>NZ_CBFHJT010000011.1:0-52567 GCF_965656025.1 Polaribacter sp. | reverse complement strand
TATTTGGCAATCAATAAACTTCCTTTTTTTGGAGATTCTCCTTTATCATTCATAGATAAAATTGGGGTAAAGTTAGCATCCCAAGAATTTGGGAAATACAAACCTCGTTCTTGTACCCAACCTTTAAAATCGGATTTTGTAATTTTATTCGGAAAATTTAAAAGCGAGTGATTTTTATTTAAAATTCTAACCTCCGCAAACTCATCTGTTACTCTGTCTCTAGATAACTGTAAAGGAAAAGGTGGTGCAACATCTACACCTCGATTGGTGTTGTATTGCACAATCATGTTACCACCATTTTTTACATATTCTAATAAATATTTTTGTTTAAATTTTAGTTCTTTTACCACATTATAAGCTCGAATTCCTAAAACGATGGCATCAAAACCTTGCAAACTTTTTGTGGTTATTGTTGCTGGATTGATTTCTGTTACTGAATATCCAATTTGTCTTAAATTTTCTGGAACAGCATCTCCTGCACCTTTGATATAGCCAATTTTATCGCCCACTTTTTGTATGTTTAAACGTACAATTTTAGCTTCAGAATCTAGTAACACAGATTGTTTTGGTATGTGATTGTAATTAATTTCCACCAATTCTTTGGTGTACTTTTTATTATTTGCAGTTGCAATAACTTCCAATTTCCCTTCAGATTGGTTGTTTGGAGGTGTCACTAAAAATTCAATAGTTTGTTTGTCGTTTTTTTGTTGAATATTAAAGTTGATTTCTTTTGGTGAAACATTCCAACTTGTTGGAATGTTTAAACGAACAACTCCAGAAATATTTGCTGCACCTGCGCTAACCTCTACTGCAATTTTTTTAGGATCATCATCAGAAAAAATAAGTACTTTATCTTTTAGTTTTGTAGTTACTTTTGGTAAAATTTCGAAAGGTTCGTAAATTTCTCCTTGATCTCGCTCTGCATATCTCCTCACCACATTTTTTGTAATAGAAATTGGGGTTTCATCAACAATTAAATTGAACTGTATTTTTGTTGGTCTTTCTGTTTCTGGTTTTCCAATTAATTTTTGATTTTCTACAGCATACATACCTAATGTAGCTTCTTTTCTTAACCAATAAGGGTCTGAATAAGAATTGTTTTCTAGAGTAATATCTTCTGTAAAATTAACTCTTTTATTTTGGTCTAAACGCAATTCTTTTACAATGGTTCTTCTATCAATTGTAGATGTTATTGAGGTCAATTCTACATTTACCTCACTTCTATTTAAAACCTCAAAATTAACTTGTATTTTATCATTGGGTGTTGCAGAAGAAGTTGTTGCAGAAGCTTCTATATACAAACCTGCACATGCCTCTATAATTTCTTTTATCTGGTTTTCTTTTATAGTTCGCCAATGATTATCTTTTAATTTCTGAATCATTTTATAGGCTTCTAACAATGCTGGTAAATGTTTAGACGGATTTACAAAATCGAAATTATTTTCTACTTCATATAAAATATCACCAATTTCGCCACCATTTTCAAGACGATTCCAAGTAGTGTTTATTCCCGAAAAAATATCATTCTTGTCTTTTGGTTTATCGCCTTTTAAAAATTCTACATATTCATTTTGGCTACCTCTTGTAGTTAATCTACCAAAACCTTGACACAAATGTTGGCTACTTGCTAGAGATGCTAACTCATTATTAGACAATCCTTTTAAGGGATAATACACACCAATATCAAAAGAAGCTAGTTTGCCTTCTGTTGCTTTTTTAAAGTCTTCTTGATTTCTATAAAACCAAGAAGAAGTATTAAAAAACAATCTCTTTGGTTGCCAAATATTGGTATATTTTAATTGTTCTGGATATTCGTTTTTATCGCCAACTTTGTCAAAAGCTTCAACACTTAACATAGCCGAACTTGTGTGATGACCATGTGTAGTTCCTGGTGTTCTGTGGTTAAACCTGTTAATAATTACGTCTGGTTTAAAGTTTCTAATCACCCAAACAACATCACTTAAAACGGCTTCTTTATTCCAAATTTTTAAAGTTTCATCTGGATGTTTCGAATATCCAAAATCGTTGGCTCTTGTAAAAAATTGTTGCCCACCATCTATATTTCTTGCGGCTAATAATTCTTGAGTTCTAATAACCCCTAATAATTCCCTAATTTCTGGCCCAATTAAATTTTGTCCTCCATCACCTCTAGTTAACGATAAGTAACCAGTTCTTGCATTTACTTTGTTCGCTAAATACGCAATTAAGCGTGTATTTTCATCATCTGGATGCGCAGCAATATAAAGGGCAGTTCCTAAAAAGTTTAATTTCTGAATTTTCTCATAAATCTGATTTGAGGTTAACTTTTGAGGTTTTTGAGCAAATATTACCGTAGAAATCAGTAAAATTATTATGATTGAGAATAAACGTTTTTTCATTTTTTCGAATAAAATTCATGGTCAGGTCGAGCGCAGTCGAGACCTAAGTAAAACCTCTCGACTGCGCTCGAGGAGACATTTATTTTCTTAATAAAGAAAAATGTAAGCAAACAAATGTACTTTTTTTATCACCTAAAATAAGCGAATTAACATAATTATAACGTTTTTAAGTGCATCAACAAAATGCTCATAACCTGTTAATAAAATAATTTTTAAAATCACATATTAAGGTTATATTTGTATTACTAATTAAGATAAAAAAATCAATGAAATTTATTGTATCGAGTTCGCAATTATTAAAACAATTACAAGTTTTAGGTGGCGTTATAAATAGTAATAATACTTTACCAATTTTAGACAATTTTTTGTTTGAATTGTCTGAAAATGAATTAAAAGTTTCTGCATCAGATTTAGAAACAACCATGAGTTCTGTAGTTGATGTAGAAAGTGATAGTAATGGTTCTATAGCAGTTTCTGCAAGGTTATTACTAGATACTTTAAAAACGTTTCCAGACCAACCTTTAACCTTTAAAACAGAGGGTGATAATACTATAGAAATAAGCTCAGACCAAGGAAAATACGACATGGCTTATTTTGGTGGAGATGAATTTCCGAAAGCGGTTTCTTTGCCAAGTCCAAGTAAAACAGTTGTACCTGCACACATTTTAGGAACTGCCATTTCTAAAACTATTTTTGCTGCTGGTAATGATGATTTACGACCAGTAATGAGTGGTGTATTTTTTCAATTTAGCTCGCAAAGTTTAACTTTTGTTGCTACAGATGCTCACAAATTGGTAAAATATTCTAGAACAGATGTTACTGCAGATCAAACTGCGGAATTTATCATGCCAAAAAAACCTTTAAATTTATTAAAAGGAATTTTAGGTGGTTCTGAAAGTGATGTAACTATTGAATATAATGATGCCAATGCAAAATTTACTTTTGATAATGTTGTTTTAGTGTGTCGTTTAATTGATGGGAAATATCCTAATTACGAAGCTGTAATTCCAAAAGAGAATCCAAATAAATTAACAGTTGATAGAGCTTCTTTTTTAAACTCTGTAAGACGTGTGTCTATTTTCTCTAGCAAAACAACACATCAAATCAGATTAAAAATGGCAGGAACAGAATTAAATATTTCTGCAGAAGATTTAGATTTTGCCAACAAAGCAGACGAACGTTTGAGTTGCGATTATCAAGGTGATGATATGCAAATTGGTTTCAATTCTCGTTTTTTAAGTGAAATGTTAAACAATTTAAGCTCTAACGAAGTCTTAATAGAAATGTCTTTACCAAACAGAGCAGGGATTTTAACACCAATTGATGGCACTGATGAAGGTGAACAAGTTACAATGTTGGTAATGCCTGTGATGTTGAATAATTAAGTTTAGATTACTAGAATCTTAGATTTATAGATATATTAGAAAACCACAATCAATTGATTGTGGTTTTTTGTTTATTTTTAGCAAATGAATTTCCTAGCACATCTCTATCTATCACAAAACAATACCAATATTATGGTTGGGAATTTTATTGCAGATCATATTAGAGGCAATAACTTCTTGATGTTTTCTAAAGAAATACAACAGGGTATTTTTTTACACAGAGCAATAGATACATTTACAGATGCACATGAAGTTGTTAGAAAAAGTAAACGAAGATTACACAAACGTTACAGACATTATGATGGAGTTATTATAGATATTTTATACGATCATTTTTTAGCTAAAAACTGGGCCAATTATTCTGCCATTCCTTTGAATATTTACACAAAAGGTATTTATGAATTATTTATGGAAAAATCTGCTGAATTACCTTTAAAATCGCAACAATTTATAACGTATATGGTTGATTATGATATTTTATACAACTATCAATTTGAAGATGGAATTGAACGTGTTTTAAAAGGAATGAACAACAGAACCAAAGGCAAATCTCAAATGAATTTAGCTATTGAAGATTTAAAAATACTAAAAAACGAACTTCAAGAAGATTTTACTTTATTTTTTGAGGATTTAATAGCGTTTACGAATCAAAAATTAAAAGAATTGACTGTCATTTCGAATGAAGAGAAACGTAATTGAGAAATCGAATTAAATTAGATTTTTCTATAAAGTTGAAGTGAAAAAAAATAACACTATACATGAAAAAAACAATTCTACTTCTTATATTTTCCTTATTTCTAACAAACTGTAAAACATCTAAAAAACAAGAAAAAATTACAGGTTTAATTACCCAAAAAGCAATGATAGTTGCTGCAAGAAAAGAAGCTTCTAAAATTGGTGTGGATATTCTTAAAAAAGGTGGAAATGCTTTTGATGCCATGGTTGCAACAGAATTGGCTTTGGCAGTTGCCTATCCTTATGCTGGTAATATTGGAGGTGGTGGTTTTATGGTGTACAGAAAAAGTGATGGTAAAATTGGCACATTAGATTATAGAGAAAAAGCACCTTTAGCCGCTACTAAAAATATGTTTTTAGATGTTGATGGAAATATAATACCAAACAAAAGTACATTGGGTGCAATGGCTGTTGGTATTCCTGGAACCATAGCTGGTATTTTTGAAGTACATAAAAAGTTTGGTACAATTCCGATGAATGAAATTTTAGAGCCTATTATTCAATTGGCAAAAAAGGGAGTTGTAGTTACTTACAAACAAGAAAAAAAACTAGCATCTTATCAAGAAGCATTTTTGAAAGCAAACAAAGATTCCATTTTATTTCAAAAAAACTGGAAAGAAAATGATACCATAAAATATCCAAATTTAGCAGCAACCCTAACTAGAATTCAACAAAATGGTAAAGACGAATTTTATAAAGGCGAAACTGCAAAAAGATTGGTAAAATTTATGCAAGAAAATGGTGGTATTATGTCTTTTGAAGATTTGGCAAAATATCAACCAAAATGGAGAACTCCCATTACTTTTACTTATGACGATTTAAGAATTATATCTATGTCACCACCTTCTTCTGGTGGCATTTGTTTGGCACAAATTATGAATGCTATTGAACCTTTCGATTTGCATAAATTTGGACACAACTCAGCAAAATCCATTCAAGTAATTACAGAAGCTGAAAGGCGCGCTTATGCAGATAGAAGTCACTTTTTAGGAGATCCAGATTTTGTTTCAATTCCTCAGAAAGAATTAATTTCTAAAACATATTCGATAAATAGAATGGATAATTTTTCTTTTGATAACGCTACGTTATCATCAGAAGTTTCTAATGGTAATATCAATATTATAGAAAGTGATGAAACTACACATTATTCCATTGTAGATCCGTTTGGAAATGCAGTTTCTGTAACTACAACTATAAATGGTGCTTATGGATCAAAATTGTATTGTTCAGATTTAGGTTTCTTTTTAAATAATGAAATGGACGATTTCTCAAGCAAACCTGGTGTACCCAATATGTTTGGTTTAATTGGCGCAAAAGCCAATGAAATTGCGCCAGAGAAACGCATGTTAAGTTCTATGACACCAACGATTGTAGAGAAAAAAGGAAAACTGTTTATGGTAGTTGGTACTCCTGGAGGTTCAACCATTATTACTTCAGTTTTACAAACTATTTTAAATGTACACGAATTTAACATGACCATGCAAGAAGCTGTAAATGCTCCAAGATTTCATCATCAGTGGTTACCAGATACTATAAAAATGGAACCCAATAGTTTTTCTGAGGATGTAAAAAATGAACTTAAAAAGAAAAATTATATTTTAGACGAAACAAATTCGCCAATTATTGGTAAAGTAGCTGCCATTTTAGTTTTAGAAAACAAAAAATTAGAAGGTGGTGCAGACAAAAGAGGAGATGACACTGCTCTAGGTTTTTAGGAGAAATTTATAAAATCAACCAAAAACTAACAACTAACAACTAACAACTAACAACTAACAACTAACAACTAACAACTAACAATGATACAACCATTTCACTTAGCCATTCCTGTTCAGAATTTAGAAAAATGTAGAACATTTTACAGAGACATTTTAAAATGCGAAGAAGGGAGATCAACAGAAGATTGGGTCGATTTTAATTTCTTTGGTCATCAATTGGTAATTCATGTAAAAGAAGATTTTCAACCTCAAAGAATTTCAAATGAGGTAGATGGTCATAACGTTCCTGTTCCACATTTTGGCGTTGTTTTAACTTGGGAAGATTGGCATACTTTAGCAGAAAGGTTAAAAGCAGCAAACACCAAATTTGAAATTGAACCTTGCATTCGTTTTAAAGGTAAAGTAGGCGAACAAGCTACTATGTTTTTTATAGATCCAGAAAACAATGCTTTAGAGTTTAAAGCCTTTAAGGATATTGGTCAGTTGTTTGCTAAATAATTTAAAAATAGGCTTTAACATCTACTTCCTACTCTTTTTCAAGAGATTTATTTATCTTTATTGAATAATCAAATCTATTTTAAATTATGAAAAAAATTCTCTTTCTTTTTTCGATATTATTGAGTTACCCAAGTTTTTCTCAGGGAACACGGTTATTAAGACAACCCACTCTTTCTAAAACAGAGGTGGTTTTTGTATATGCTGCAGATTTATGGAAAGCACCTTTAAACGGTGGTAATGCTATTCGTTTAACCAGTGATGATGGTGTTGAATCTAATCCACAATTTTCTGATGATGGAAAATGGATAGCTTTTACAGCACAGTATGATGGAAATACAGATATTTATGTAGTTTCCATAAATGGTGGTGAGCCTAAGAGATTAACTTTTCATCCATCAACAGATGCTGTACAGGGTTGGACTACTGATGGAAAAATTCTATTTAGATCTAACAGAGAAGCTAGACCCACCCAAACCAACAAGTTCTTCACCATTTCTACAGAAGGTGGTATGCCAAAAGCCTTCGATATTCCAAGAGCTGCATTTGGTGAAATATCACCCGACAACAAATACATTGCTTACACACCTATTACCAGTTGGGATGCAGAATGGAGAAATTACAGAGGTGGACAAGCAATGCCCATTTGGATTGTGAATTTGAAAACCAAAAATTTAATAAAGACACCTCGATTAGATGGAGAAAGACACACAAATCCGGTTTGGTTTAATGGTGATGTCTATTATATTTCAGAAAGAGATTATACTGCCAATATATGGTCATACAACATCAAAACAAAAACAGAAACTCAGGTTACATTTCATAAAAAGTTTGATGTCAAAAATTTAGATGCAAATGAAAACGGAATAGTTTATGAGCATGGTGGTTTTTTACATAAATTAAATCCTGTAACAAAAAAAACAAAACAAATAATTATCAATGTAAAAGGAGACTTAAACTATTCAAGAACAAGATGGATGAATGTTTCTGGAAGAAACTTAAACAATCCAAATGTTTCTCCTAAAGGAAATAGAGCCATTTTTGAATATCGAGGAGAAATTTTTACAGTACCCAAAGAAAACGGAACTTGGAGAAACTTAACCAATTCTTCAGGTATTGCAGATCGTTCACCAATTTGGTCTCCTAAAGGCGATCAAGTAGCTTGGTTTTCTGATAAAAATGGAGAGTATCAGTTAGTATTAGCAGATCAAAATGGCGATAATCAGGAAAATATAAAATTACCCAATCCTACGTTTTACTTTCAACCAGATTGGTCTCCAGATGGAAAATATATTGCGTATACAGATACCAATTTTGTGATTTGGATCATCAACTTAGAAAATAAAAAGATTACAAAAGTAGATGCAGACGGTTTTGCGCATCCTAACAGAACCATGAATCCAAAATGGTCTCCAGATAGTGATTGGATTGCTTACGCAAAACAAAATGATAATAGTTTTAAATCTATATATGCTTATCAAATAAGCACCAAAAAAACAGTACAACTAACAGACCCAATTGCAGATGCAATTACACCTGTTTGGGATGCTACTGGAAAATTTATTTACACCTTAGCTAGCACAGATTATGGTTTACAAACTGGTTGGCTAGACATGAGTTCTTATGACCCAAGTGTATCTAGAACTTTGTATGCTGTTGTTTTAAGTTCAGAGGACAAAGCCCCTATTTTACCAAAAACAGATGAAGCATCTGTAGAAAAAGAAAAAAAAGAAGATGTAAAAAAGAATAAAAAAAAGGATAAAAAATCATCACCTAAAAACAAAACTGTAATTGATGAAAATGGTATTTTTAATAGAGCTGTCGCTTTAAAATTACCTGCAAGAAATTATGTGGCTTTACTTAAAGGTCCTAAAAATAAAGTTTTTATTGCAGAATCAATTCCTAATTCTTCTGGTTTAAATGTGCATAGTTACGATGTAACAAAAGAAAAAGCAACTGTTTTTGCAACGGGAGTTTCAACCATGGTCGCTTCAGAAGATAGAAACTCTATTCTATTATCTAAACGTGGCAATTGGAGTTTAAACAGCACCAAAGCTCCAAAAGCAGGAAAAAAGTCTTTGAAAACAAACATGAAAATTAAAGTAAATCCTAAAGCTGAAGCACATCAGATTTTTAAGGAAGGATGGCGTTTTATGAGAGATTTCTTATATGTAGATAACGTACATGGTGCTCCTTGGGATGACATTTATGAATGGTATGCTCCTTGGATAAATGATGTTAAACACAGAAGCGATTTGAATTATGTTGTTGATATTATGAGTGGCGAAGTTGCCATTGGACATTCTTATGTTTCTGGAGGAGATTATCCTAACTTAGACAGAGTTCCTGTAGGTTTATTAGGTGCAGATTTAGCCATTAAAAAAGATAGATATCAATTTAAAAAAATATATAAAGGAGAACGTTGGAATCCAAACATTTCCGCTCCTTTAGGTTTACCAGGCATCAATGTGAATGAAGGTGATTATTTAATAGCAATTAATGGAGTAAATTTAACTTCAGATATGAATCCTTATCAACTTTTAGAACAAACTGCTGGTAGAGAAATCTATATTAAAGTTAATGACAAACCATCAGAAAAAGATGCTAAAACCATTTTAATAACACCTACTTTTAGTGAAAGAAGTTTACGATCTATTGATTGGGTGGAAAGTAACAGAAGAAAAGTTGACAAACTTTCTAATGGTAAATTAGCGTACGTTTATGTACCAAATACTAGTGGACCTGGTTTTACATCATTCAATCGTTATTATTTTTCACAACAAGACAAAAAAGGAGTTATTATTGACGAAAGAAATAATGGTGGCGGATCTGCCGCAGATTACATGATAGACATTATGTCTAGAGAAGTGGTAGGTTATTTTAATAGTAAAAGTGAAAGCAGAAAACCCTGGACAACTCCTATGGCCGGAATTTGGGGGCCAAAAGTGATGATTATAAATGAAAGAGCAGGTTCAGGAGGAGATTTATTACCCTATATGTTTAAAGAAAAAAACTTAGGCCCATTAGTGGGCACAAGAACTTGGGGTGGTTTAGTAGGTACTTGGGATACTCCACGATTTATAGATGGAGGAAGAATGGTAGCTCCTAGAGGTGGTTTTTATGATGTAGATGGTAATTGGGCTGTTGAAGCAGAAGGTGTTGCTCCAGATATAGAAGTGCATCAAACACCAAAAGAAGTTTTACAAGGTAAAGATCCACAATTAGAAAAAGCTGTTGCAGAAGCTTTGCGTTTATTAAAAGGAAATGAATTTATTATGAAACCTGAACCCAAAGCGCCAATTCGTTCAAAAAGACCTAAAGGATATAAAAAAGACAATTAATAGACTAATTATAATTCCCACTTTTGTGGGAATTATTTTTTATTCTTAAAATGAAAATAGTTGAAATACATATTGCTACAAAACAAGAAAAACCAATTCGTTTTCAAGAATATGGAGTTGGAATTTTTAATACAATTTCCACAAAATCTGCAATTAAAAAAGCGATCAAAAAAAAGCTAATTTATATTGATGGTAATTTAACAACAACATCTAAATATATTTCTGGAGGTGAAAAAATTGAGTTGTTGGAATCCAAAAATTCATTAACTTTTAAACGATTAAAATTAGATTTAGAACTTTTATTCGAAGATGATTATTTAGCTGTTATCTATAAACCAGCAGGACTTTTAGTTAGTGGAAACAAGTTTGTAACCATTGCAAATGCCCTTCCACAAAACTTACAAAAAAGTAATCAGCAGGATGCAGTAAAACCTCAACCCATTCACAGGTTAGATTACCCAACAAGTGGTTTGTTGTTAATTGGAAAAACGAGTTCAGCTATTCAAAAATTAAGTGAATTATTTAAACAAAAAGAAATCCAAAAAACATATTACGCAATTACAATTGGCAACATGTGTTCAGGAGGAACCATCAATTTTAAGATTGACAAAAAAGATGCTTCAACTGAATTTAAGGTTTTAAAAGCAGTAAAGTCAGAACGTTTTGAGTATTTAAACTTAGTTGAATTACAACCAAAAACAGGCAGAAAGCATCAATTAAGAAAACACTTAGCAGGTATTGGTCATCAAATTTTAGGAGATAAAAATTATGGTAAAACTGAATTAATCTTAAAAGGAAAAGGATTGTATTTACATGCTGCAAAATTAGAATTCGAACATCCGTTTACCAAAGAAAATATTTCTGTTTCTATAAAATTACCTAAAAAGTTTATAAAGATTTTTCCAGACTTTTAACTTCTAATATTGTTTTAGAAAGTCTATGAATCAATTCATAAATTTCTTTTTCACTATATGTTGCAAAACCTATTCTTATGGCATTGTGCCTTGTTTTAGCAGAATCATAACGTTGCCACTCTCCTATTTCTAATTGATACTTTCTTGCAATTTTTGCAATATTACTCCAAGAATATTTTTTATGTAAAATTAACCAAACTGCCAACCCTCCTTTTGGTATTTCGAACTGAAAAACACCTTGAAACCTTTCTTTTAATAGTTGACAAAAAATATCTCTTCTCGTTTTATAAACCTTCATTACTTTTTTAATATGTCTATCTAAATCGCCATTTTTAATAAACTCTTCAAAAGTAAGTTCTAGTAAAGCATCTCCTTGCCTATCTATAAACCTTCTTTGATTTGCAGCTTCATTTACAAACTCTTTAGACGCAATTAAATAACCTACTCTAAAAACAGGTGCTACTGTTTTACAAACAGAACCAATATAAATTACATTACCATTAATATCATGACTTGCTAAAGGTAAAATTGGCGAATGATTGTAATTAAAATCGTAATCGTAATCATCTTCAATAATGGCAAAATTGTAAGTTTTTGCTAAGTTTAGTAAATGAATCCTTCGTTCTGCAGATAGTGTTACTGTAGTTGGGTGATGATGATGTGAAGTAACATAGACTGCATTAATTGGGTGTTTTTTACAAATTTCTTCTATTTCTTTAGTTACTAGTCCGTTTTCATCTACAGAAACTCTATTTAATTTAGCTTCTCTTTCTAAAAATGTACTATCTGCAGATGCGTAATTGGTTTCTCCTACAACAACAATATCATCTGTTTTTAAAAGTAGTTTAGACGCCAAAAAAATCCCCATTTGACTACCTCTTGTAATTAAAATTTGCTCATAAAAAACTGACAAACCTCTTGTTTTATTTAAATAGTTTGCCAAAGTTTTTCGTAATTTTTCGTTGCCAAATAAAGAACCATAAGACATATCTTTATAAATATGTTTTCTACTACAAATTCTCCTGTAAATTCTTGCAATATCTTCAGTTGGTGTTAATCTTGCATCAGAAATACCATCATTTAAATACATAAATTCATCTTTAAATTGTGGACTTATTCTTGTAAAATCTTTATTCTTGTAAAAATTAAAACCTGTACGATTTGCATTTTTATTATCATCTGTAATAAAATTTTGAGCCTTTAATTCTGGTAAATTTGCATTTACAAAAGTTCCTTTTTTGGCGATGCTTTCTACCCAACCTTGTAACGATAGTTCTTCGTAACAAGCTACCACTGTTTTTCTATGTACGTTTAAGTTTTCTGCCAAAGCCCTGCTACTTGGCAATTTTGTTTTTGGTAATAATTTTCTATTTTTAATCAACTCTATAAATGTGTTTGCTAGTTGCAAATACAATGCTTGCTTACTTTTTCTATCTAATTTAAAAGTTGTTTTATTTAGAAACATTATCTGGACTATTAATTATTTTAATTCTGGATGATTACAACAGTCCATAAATATACTAATTTTGGTTAAACAAATTCATCAATAATGATAACATTACAACCATTTAGAGAATCAGATTATGAGAGGTTAATCAACTGGATTGATTCTGAGTATTTAATGTATGTTTTTAGTGCTACCATTTTTAGATTCCCCATAACTAAATCACAATTAGACGAATACACGCAACAGCCTAATAGAGTTATTTATAAAGTTATGGATACAAATTCTAACGAAATAATTGGTCATGCAGAATTAAACAACATTAATAAAAGAAGCAAAAGTGCAAGAATTTGTAGAGTTTTAGTGGGTAGTAAAAAAGCAAGAAATAAAGGTTATGGTACTTTAATAGTTAATGAGTTAGTAAGAGTAGGTTTTGAAGAAATGAACTTACACAGAATAGATTTAGGTGTATATGATTTTAATAAAAATGCCATAAAATGCTACCAAAAATGTGGGTTTAAAATTGAAGGATTGTTAATAGAAAACACAAAAATTGGAAGCAAATATTGGTCTACATACAATATGAGTATTATAAATAAAAATTATGCAAGAGCTTAGGACCAATTATGAACATTGTTATTAAGATTTCTCAAACATATCGTTTTAAATCAAGTAAAAGACATAAAACAAAAACAGATGATTAATTATAATGGAAAAAAATTTAGACCAATTTTAAATTCAGAAAATGGAGAAACATCAAACAAGACTGTTTTTATATATCAACAAGTTGGAAACATTATAACGTCTGATTACTCAGGTGGTCAAATAAAAAAAGGGCAACTCATTGGTATTATTGACGAAGATGGTAATATAGATATACGTTATCACCAAATAAATAACAAAAACAAACTAATGACAGGAATATGTAAATCAAAACCGGAAATTCTTGAAAATGGAAAAATCAGACTTCATGAAAATTGGCAATGGACATCTGGAGATCAATCAGAAGGACAATCAATAATAGAAGAAGTATAGAAATAATAAAAGTTAGATTTTATTAAAAATAAAAAAATGAAAGAATATCAAAAAACAAAAATAAACAGAGTAAAAAGAGGTGCAAAAAGGGCTACTTATGATATTGATAAAATAAACGCAATCTTAGATGCTGGTTTTATTGGCTATGTAGGTTATGTTTTTGATGGTAAATCTATTACAATACCAATGGCTTATGGTAGAAAAAATAATACCATTATTTTACACGGTTCTACAGCCAATAGAATGTTAACTTCGCTTTTAAAAGCCACAGAAATGAGTATGACTGTTATGCATTTAGATGCTCTGGTTTTAGCGCGTTCAGGTTTTCATCATTCTGTAAATTATAGATCTGCAACACTATTTGGTAGTGTAAAAGAAATTAGCAATAAAGAGGAAAAAAACGAAGCTTTGTTCTGTTTTATGGAACACATGATGAAAGGTAGATGGGATGGAATTCGTGAAATGACCCCAGAAGAATTTGAAAGAACTTTAGTAGTAGAAATGACTATTGAAAGTGCTTCTGCAAAAATTAGAGATGTAGGTGTTGTAGATGAACCTGAAGATTATAATTTAGAGGTTTGGGCTGGTCTAATCCCCATAAAACAAGTGGCAACTCACCCAATTGCAGATCATGGGAAGCCAAAAAAAATGGCAATTCCACAACATGTTTTAGATTATTATCACCAAAATAAATCATAGTTTATTTAAAAATGATAAATTTACATTCTAATTTATCATTTTTTATTTATGAAAAAGTTTTTTAAAATCTTAGCTTACATTGTATTAGTACTATTTGTTGGAGCAATAATTTTTTATTTTGTTAAAAACGAAGCACTCCCTGAAGGTGAAACAGGAAAAGAAGCAGATGCTTTGGCCATAAAAATGATAAATGCCTTACATGGAGATGCTTATGAAAATACTGAGGTTATTGAATGGAGTTTTAGAAACGCACATTATTACAAATGGTTTAAGCAAGAAAATATTGTACACGTCTCTTGGGATGATAAAAAAGTAATTTTAGACACAAAATCGTTAGAAAAATCGACCCTTTTTGTAAACGGAAACAAAACGGAGAATAAAGATTTTATTAACCAAGCAAAAGAGTATTTTAATAATGATTCTTTCTGGTTGGTAGCTCCTTATAAAATTTTTGATAAAGGTACAGAAAGACGAATTGTAAAACATAAAGGTAAAGATGCATTATTAATAACCTACACTTCTGGTGGCTCAACTCCTGGAGATTCTTACCTCTGGATTTTAGATGAAAACTACTTCCCTTTTTCCTATAAAATGTGGACTAAAATTATTCCTATTGGCGGAGTTACCGCCACTTGGTCTGATTGGAAAAACACAGAAACAGGAATAAAACTACCGACAAAACACAAATTATCATTATTTGGTTTAGAAATTTCAATGGGTAACGTAAAAGCCTACAACCAAAATGCAAATACTTTAGCGAATAAAATTCTAAAAGCAATCAATCATCAAGCTTATAAAAACACCCGTTATATAGAATGGAGTTTTGGTGGAAGAAGACATTTTAAATGGGACAAAGAAAAAAATATTGTAGATGTATCTTGGGATACCATTCGTGTAAATTTACATCCTGCAGATACTCTAAAAAGCACCGTCTATTTTAATGAAAAACTACAAAATAACACACCAAATAAAATTGTAAAAAGGGCTTGGGATATTTTTAATAATGATTCTTTCTGGTTGGTAGCTCCTCATAAATTATTTGATAATGGTGTGGTTAGAACATTAGAACAAATTGATGATAAAAAAGCATTAAGGGTAACATATACCAGTGGAGGAACTACTCCTGGAGACTCTTATGTATGGATTTTAGACTCAACCTACGTTCCAAAAAGTTATAAAATGTATTTAAAAAACGGCAGAATGAATGGCACACCAGCAACTTGGGAAGATTGGATTACTACAGAAAGTGGTGCTTTATTACCAACCAACCATACTTTTGGAAATGGCGGAAAATTAAGTATGGGCGAAGTTAAAGGTTATAATTAAATGACAGCAAAAATAATAGCAAACGGAATTTTAAGGGCAATAGCCATTATATTAGGTGTTTTTTTATTAGGATATTTTCTTTTAAAAATTCAATCTGTAATTATTTACATTATTATTGCTGCAATACTATCTTTAATTGCAAGACCTATTATTCTATTTTTTAGACGAAAGCTAAAGTTTCCAAATACAATAGCAGTAGTTACAACAATGCTGCTATTTTTAGGGATTATTACAGGCGTAATTATACTATTTATACCTTTAATTACAGAACAAGGCAAAAGTTTATCGCTTTTACAGGTAGATGAATTACAACAAAACATACAAAATATTTTTAATCAAATAACAGCTTATTTTTCAGCAAGAGGCATAGATGTTTTAAGCGAATTAAAAAATGTAGATTTTGCATCACAATTTAAAGAAATACCTAATTTATTAAACTATGTTTTGGGTACAGTTGGCTCTTTAAGTGTTGGCTTATTTTCTGTACTTTTTATCTCCTTTTTCTTTATGAAAGATAGTCATTTGCTAAAAAATGGTGTCATGGTTTTAATACCGAATAAAACAGAAGGCAGGTTCTCTAAGTCTTTAGAAACCATTAACGATTTACTTTCTAGATATTTTATTGGCTTAATCATACAAATTACTATTCTGTTTGTTTTATACACCATTATTTTACTAATTTTTGGTATCAACAACGCTGTAGTAATTGCATTTTTATGTGCTTTGTTAAATTTAATACCTTATGTTGGCCCTTTAATTGGGGCAGTAATTATGTTATTTCTTTCCATGACAAGCAATATTGGGTTAGATTTTCAAACAGAAATTTTACCAACAACTATTTATGTAATGATAGGTTATTTTATAGCACAACTTGTCGATAATTTTGTTAGTCAGCCAGTTATTTTTTCTAAAACTACCAAATCTCATCCTTTAGAAATATTTTTAATTATCATTATTGGTGGCTTGTTATTTGGTATTGTTGGTATGATTACTGCTGTACCACTTTATACAGCGTTAAAAGTAATTTTAAAAGAATTTTTATCAGAAAATAAAATAGTAAAATCTCTAACGAAAAATATTTAAAATCTTGAATTTAGCTATTTTAAAAGACGATGTACAAGCGTTTATACATCATAATTTAAAAACAGATATTACCAAAATAATCTTAAAAGGAAGTCCTTTTTCTGATATTACAGTTCAAGAATTGGCGAATCAAATTTTAGCCAAACAAAAATCTAAAAATAAACTCCCCACATGGTTTCAAACACCTAATATTTATTATCCAGCTAAACTTAGTGTAGAGCAAACTAGTTCGGAAATTACTGCAAAATACAAAGCAAACATTATTTCTGGTGATAAAATTATTGATCTTACAGGTGGATTGGGTGTAGATTGTTTTTATTTTTCTAAACAATTCAAAGAGGTAATTCACTGTGAAATTAATAAAGAACTTTCAGAAATTGTTAGCTACAATTATCAACAGTTAAAAACAAAAAATATAAAAACCATTGCTGGAAATGGCGTTAATTATTTAAAAGAAAACAACACCTTATTTGATTGTATTTATATAGACCCATCAAGAAGAGATAATATAAAAGGTAAAGTTTTTTTATTAAAAGACTGTCAGCCACAAGTACCACCAAAAATTGATTTTTTATTTACCAGGGCTAAAAATATCCTTATTAAAACTTCACCAATTTTAGATATTTCACAAACTATTAAAGAATTAAAAAAAGTAAAAGAAGTACACGTTGTTGCTGTAAACAACGAAGTAAAAGAACTTCTTTTTCTTTTAGAAAAGAATTATTCAGATACCATAGATATAAAGACTATCAATTTCAAAAAAGAAACTTTAGAAAAATTTAATTTTAAATATTTAGAAGCTTCTGAATCTATTTATAGTGAGCCTTTAGAGTATATTTATGAACCCAATGCAGCCTTATTAAAGGCAGGTGCTTTTCATGAAATTACAAAATATTTTGATGCGTTTAAATTACAAAAACATTCGCATCTTTACACTTCTAATAAAATTATAGATTTTCCAGGTAGAAGTTTTAAAATAGAACATTATATTCCTTACGATAAAAAGAATATTAAAAAATTAATTAGCAATCAAAAAGCAAATATTACTACTAGAAATTTCCAAAAAACGGTAGCTCAAATAAGAAAAGAGACAAAAATTAAAGAAGGTGGTCATATATTTATCTTCTGTACAACTAACAACAAAAACAAGTCTATAGTTTTGATTTGCAATAAATTAACGTAGTTGTTAACAATTTAAAATAGTCAATTTTGAAAAATTTGTTAATAACTAATATCCTGAAAATTAACATTTTAAATTAACAATAATATATTTGCTCAACATTTAGGTGTTTTATTATTAGGGGTATAAAACACTTAGAAAAGTCTTAGATAATTTTCTAAGACTTTTGTTTTTTTTATACTACACTTCTTTTTGTTAAGTTTGTATATACACTTATTGTATTTTATGCAAACAAACACTTACCAAGGATTAAAAATTAACCATCAATTACAACAACTTACTTTAGATAATATTGTTGTAGAAGCTGCTTTGCAAATAAATATTAACAACACACCCTATACTGTTGTTATGAGAACTCCAAATAACGATATCGATTTGATAAGAGGATTGTTATATGCAGAAGATATTTTTAAGAATAAAGATAGCTTTAAATGGAGCATAGAAGAAGAGGAAAACAATATTCCCGCCATTATAAATATAGAAATACCAAAAGAGCAGTTGGGTAATGGTTATTTAAATAAGAGAACTTTGTTATCTGTTTCTTCTTGTGGTATTTGTGGTAAAAAAGAGCTAAAAGACCTACAAGTTAGCGGAGAAAAACTATCATCAAAAACAGAAATATCTATATTAGAAATTAAGGATATGTTTAGTGAAATGAGTAGTTTACAAAATACTTTTAAAGCAACAGGAGGCAGTCACGCTGCAGCTATTTTTAATAAAAATAATCAACTACTTTCTATTAAAGAAGATATAGGACGCCACAATGCTGTAGATAAAACGATAGGTGAATTGTTAGAAAATAAAAACCTAAAAGAAGCAACCTATTTATTAGTAAGTGGCAGAGTTTCTTACGAAATTGTATCAAAAGCATTTATTGCAAAAATCCCCATAATTGTAGCAGTTTCTGCTTGCTCTTCTTTAGCAATCGATTTTGCAAAGGAATTTGGTATCTGCTTAATTGGTTTTACCAGAGATTCTAAAATGACGGTTTATGCAAATGCATCCTCCTTAAAAAAATAAAGCCATGTCAAAAGAAATGAATCCACAACCACCAGAAAAATTAACAGGTATAAAATTAACGGAAGTACCCAAAACTTCGGTGGGTGTTAAAGCAATTAAATCTGCATTAACACATATTAAAGATGAAGTTGGTGTTTTAAAAGGAATAAAACTTTTAAAAAATTTAAATCAATATGATGGTTTTGACTGCCCAGGTTGTGCATGGCCAGATCCAGATGCAAAACGAGCTTTTTTAGCAGAATATTGCGAAAATGGTGCAAAAGCTGTGGCAGAAGAAGCTACGAAAAACAAAGTATCTCCGATGTTTTTTGCCACAAATTCTGTTTCAGAAATGTCTAAATGGTCTGATTTTGAATTGGGTAAAAGTGGCAGAATTACAAATCCAATGTATTTACCTGAAGGTAAAAATAATTATGAAGAAATTTCTTGGGATGATGCTTTTAATCTAATTGGCAAAGAATTAAATTCTTTAGAAACTCCAGACGAAGCCATTTTTTATACTTCGGGAAGAACAAGTAACGAAGCCGCTTTTTTGTATCAACTTTTTGTTCGTCAATTTGGCACAAATAATTTACCAGATTGTTCTAATATGTGTCATGAATCTAGTGGAGCTGCACTTTCCGAAACTTTAGGTATTGGTAAAGGTTCTGTAACACTCGATGATTTTAACCATGCAGATTTGGTAATTGTTATTGGGCAAAACCCAGGCACAAATCACCCAAGAATGCTAACAGCTTTGGGAGAAACAAAAAAAAGAGGTGGTAAAATTATTACTATAAACCCACTACCAGAAGTCGGTTTAATGAATTTTAAAGACCCACAAAATCCATTAAAATGGATAGGTTCTGGGCAAGATTTAACTGATTTATTTTTGCAAGTAAAAATTAACGGTGATGTTGCTTTGCTAAAAATCATCTTAAAATTGATGAAAGAAAAAGAGACAGAAAACCCTGGTAAAGTATTTAATCATGAATTTATTGAAGAAAAAACTGTTGGTTTAGAAGAAATGCTTGCAGATTTAGACAGTTACAAAATAGAAGATTTACTTCCTCAAACAGGGTTAACTTTAGATAAAATAGAACAAGCCACAAAAATGATTATCGATAATGATAATATAATTATCTGTTGGGCAATGGGTTTAACGCAACATAAAAACTCTGTAGATAATATAAGAGAACTTGTAAATATTTTACTATTAAAAGGTAGTATAGGTAAAAAAGGTGCTGGTACTTGTCCTGTTCGAGGTCATTCTAATGTTCAAGGAGATAGAACTATGGGTATTTGGGAAAAAATGCCGAAACAGTTTTTAGATAAATTAGATGATACTTTTCATTTTCAATCGCCAAGAAAACATGGTTTTGATGTGGTAGAATGCATAGAAGCTATGCATCAAAAAAAAGCAAAAATATTTTTTGGAATGGGTGGTAATTTTGTTTCTGCAACACCAGATACAAATTACACAGCCAAAGCATTACAAAATTGTCAATTGACGGTTCATGTATCTACAAAGCTAAATAGAAGTCATTTAATTCATGGTAAAAAAGCATTAATATTACCCTGTTTAGGACGCTCAGAAAAAGACCATCAAGTTTCCGGCGAGCAATTTATTACTGTAGAAAACTCTATGGGAGTTGTGCAAAAATCTCAAGGTCATCTATCACCTGTTTCAGAACATTTATTAAGTGAACCAGCAATTGTAGCTGGTTTAGCAAATGCAACATTTAAAAATACAAAAGTAAATTGGACAGAGCTTATATCAAATTATGATTTAATTCGTAACAAAATAGAAAAAGTAATTCCTGGTTTTAAAAGTTATAACGAAAGAGTTAGAAAAAAGGGAGGCTTTTATTTACCCAACAACGCAAGAGAAAATAATTTTAAACCTACAAAAACAGGTAAAGCTAATTTTACATTAAATATACCATCAGATATAAAACTAAAAGAAAACCAGTTTATAATGATGACCATAAGAACACATGACCAATACAACACTACAATTTACGGTTTAAATGATAGATATAGAGGAGTTTTAAACGAGAGAAGAATTATTTTTATGAATGCTGAAGACATGAAAAAGCAGCAATTAAATCCTTTAGATTTGGTAGATTTAAAGAGTTATTTTAATAATGAAGAGAGAATTGCAAAAGGCTTTTTAGTAGTTGCTTATGACATTCCTGAAAAATGTACAGCCACTTATTTTCCAGAAGCAAATGTATTAGTGCCAATAAATAGCGTTGCACATACAAGTAATACACCAGCTTCTAAAACAGTAATTATTAGTATTGAAAAAAGATAATTTATCTTTGTAAAAAATCATTTAAAAATCCATTTCGTGAAAAAATTTTTTCTTTTAATTATTTCAATTCTAACAAGTCAAGTTTTAGTTTCTCAAAACGAAATACTTCCAAATAAAAAAACACAAAAAGGGTTCGCAAAAATAGATGTTCTTTCGATAGATATGCCAGAATTTAATATTGCTAATGAACCTAATATGGGTTTTGCAGGTATACATTATAATCTATTTTTAAATAAATCTTTTTACACGGGTTTAGGTATATATGGCGCTGTTTCAGGAAAAAGAGGTGGTTTTTTTACTTTAGGAGTAAATGCTGGATACAAAAAATTTTTAACCGAAAAATTATATTTAGACACTGGTTTCCATTTTGGTGGTGGTGGTGGAGCTGGCGCACCTGATGGTGGTGGAGCTTTCATTTTGCCTCATTTTAATTTAGGATATCATTTTAAATATTTTTCTTTAAATACGGGTTGGAGTTATGTAAACTTTTTTGATGATGGATTAATTAAAGGAAATCAATTAAATGTAGCTCTAGAAATTCCTTTAGATTACAATTATGCAAGTTATACTGAAAGTGAAAAAGTTTACAAACTAAGAGAGCTTCATAAAACTGACTGGAAACAAAACACACAAACAACCTCTTTAATGGTCCATTTAAACAACTTAAATGTTACAAAAGGATTACCTAATCAAGCTGAAATTATTGAAGGTAAAACCATAAGATTAGCTGGTTTTGAGTTTGCCAATTATTTTAATAAAAATTGGTTTGCATTTATTAAAGTAGATGGTGCTTATAGTGGCATTAGAGCAGGTTATATGGATGTTTTTTTAGGTGGTGGTTATCATTTTAGCTTTAATAAAAATAGAACTAATATTTTAACAAAATTTAGTGTTGGTGCTGCAGGTGGTGGTGGTGTAAATTCAGATGGAGGTTTTATGATTTCTCCTGATATTTCTATAGAACAAAAAATATTTAAAAATACATTTGTGGCCATTAATAAAGGATACTTGTTAACTCCTAGCCAATTATTTTCTGCATCTTCTTATGGTATTGGTTTAAAATATTATGTAGATAGAAATGGAACAATAGCTGAAGGTAAAACGTTTAAATCAGGTAAATTTAAAAGATTAGATTTTATTGTAAAGCAAGATTGGTACTTTAATGCAAAAAGAATGGAAAACCCTACTGAAGATATGCATCAAATATCTTTACAAATAAATTTAGATTTAAATAAACATTTATATGTAGCAGGACAAACATCTTTTGCAAACTTTGGAAATGCAGGTGCTTATGCAGAAGGTTTAGTGGGTTTAGGAATAAAATCTAAAAAGTTTATAGGTATTAATACCCGTTTTTTCGGCCAATTTTTAGCAGGTGCTGCAGGTGGTGGTAATATTAGCACTGGGGAAGGCCTTATCATAAAACCAAGTATTGGTACTGATTATCAAATAAATAACAACTTAAACTTAAGAAGTTCTATTGGATATGTAAAAGCAAAAGGTGGTAATTTAAGTAATACTTTTATAAATTTAGGAATAAATTATAATTTTTCTTTTTTAAATATGAAATAATTTTATGTATATTTGCATCATCAATTAGTAATAATTGTTACTCCCTTTTAAAATTTATAATAAAATTAAAATGTTTCCCCTTTAAACATTATTTATTGTAATACAGATTAAAGAACCCCTTACTTTATATGTATTTTTTGTACTATTATTATAGTTTCAAAAAAGACTTAAATATAAATCCTCTAAGAGTTATATTTGAAATAGAATAATAGTTTTTATTAAAATTTATAAAAATTATTTATTATGAAAAAAGTGTTATTTGTATTAGCATTTGTAGGGGTATTACTAACAAGTTGCCAACCAGTAAAAACAGAATTACAGCATTACGAATCAAATAAAGCTGTTGTAGAAAAAGAATTTCCAAATTACCACATTACATCTTTCAGACAATTTAGTTATGTTTTTCAGGTATCTAACCCAGAGCATGTAATTAAAGTGACCTTAGACAATGCAAAAATTGTAAAACAAGATACTTTAAAAGTATTTTCTACAATTTCAAAAAGATAACTACTCCCACAAGTTAGTTTATAAAACGTTTTTTTATTAAAAACGTAATAAGAGTAATCAATTTTGGTTACTCTTTTTTTTTGATAAAAAAAATCAATTAAAGAATATTATTTCAAAAGAACGTTTTCTTTTATAAATTAATTGACCATACAATAAAACAAAGAATCATTTACAGAAAACAAAAAACCTCCACTAATTAAAGTGAAGGTTTAAGTGAGCCCTGAAGGATTCGAACCTTCGACCGCCTCCTTAGAAGGGAGGTGCTCTATCCAGCTGAGCTAAGAGCCCGTAATTTTTAAGTTGTTACGACCAACTTTGTCGGGGTGGCAGGATTCGAACCTGCGACCTCCTCGTCCCAAACGAGGCGCGATGACCGGGCTACGCTACACCCCGAGTGCAATTTTATAGCGGAGAGACAGGGACTCGAACCCTGGCGACAGTTTCCCGTCGACAGATTAGCAATCTGCTGCATTACCACTCTGCCACCTCTCCCGAAAGTTCAATTATAAATAACGAACTTAAAATTGCGAGTGCAAATGTAATATTAGAAAAACAATTTACCAAGATGTTTTTCAGTTTTTTTTATTTTTTTTTAGTTTCTTTATTCTGGATATTCTACCCTCAAATGATAGATGTTCATTAACTTTTTCTTTATTACTTTTTTTATGGTTTCTATCTCTTTAAAAGTAATATCTGAATTTAAAAATTGATTTTCTGACATCTGTTTCTCTATAATCCTATCTATGAGGTCATTAATTGATTGAGCCGTTGGTTTTTTTAAACTTTTAGAGGCAGCTTCTGCAGCATCGCACATCATTAAAATAGCTGTTTCTTTAGAAAATGGATTTGGACCTTTGTATTGAAATTTTTTAATATTAATATCAGCATCTGGGTTTTGCTCCTTTTCTTTCATATAAAAATAATATGCAGTACTTGTACCATGATGTGTTCTAATAAAATCAATAATTCTGTCAGGCAATTTATATTTTTTTGCTATCTCCACCCCTTTTATAACATGGTCTGTAATTATTTTTGCACTATCCTCTGGAGATAAATCGTTATGCGGATTTACGTCTGTTGTTTGGTTTTCTATAAAATACATAGGGTTTACCATTTTTCCAATATCGTGGTATAAGGCACCAGTTCTAACCAACATAGAGTTTGCCCCTATTTCGTTAGCTGCAGATTCTGCTAAATTTGCTACTTGCATAGAGTGCTGAAAAGTACCAGGTGCTTTTTCATTTAACTCTCTTAATAATTTTGTATTTGTGTTAGAAAGTTCTAGAAGTGTTACATCAGATACCAATCCAAAAACTTTTTCATAAATATAAATTAATATGATTGCTAAAAAAGAAAGCAATCCATTTATGGCAAAAAGAATAAAATAATCTAAGTTTATTTGTGATGCATTGCCTTCTTTAATTATAGAAAAAGCAAAATAAGTTATCATATAGATCAGTGTAATCTGAGCTACAGAAATAAATAAATTAGCTCTTTTATACAGTTCTGAAACAGTCAAAATAGTAACAATACCAGCTATAATATGAAGATATATAAATTCGAAACTGTTTGGAACTACATAACCTAGTAACAACACCGTTAAAACGTGTGTAAATAAGCCTAATCTAGCATCAAAAAAAGCTTTTAGCACTATAGGCAAAACGCTTAATGGCACTACATATAAATAATCTGAATTATACTTAATAACCAATGTTTGTATAAATATCATTATAAAAACATTAAAAAAGATAAAGGTTACTTTGTTGTTATTGTTATAAATTTCTAATCTATTTATTTGTAGAAAAAGTAACAACATTAATAATGCTAATGCGACTAGAATTGTATATCCGAAAATAATCCAGTTATAGTTAGAGTCTGTCCAAACTTTAGATTCAGATTCGCTTTTTAAGGAGTTTAAAATAGCTAGTTTTTTTCCTTCTACAATATCTCCTTTTAAAATTATAAGTCCACCAGAAGATACTTTACCCTTTGTATAGGAAATATTTTCTATTTCATTTTCTATAATTTTATCTGTAAATGTGGCATTATAAATTACATTAGGAGTAATTATTTCTGATAAAAAATTAAAAACTTCACTATTAGGATAGGCACCGGTTTTATTATCTAAACCCTTTGTTATTTCTTTTAAAACATCATTAGAATTATATAGGTTTTTAAATAAAACGTCCTCTATAAAATTTTCTTTTTTTACAACAACTACTTCATTAGGGTTTGAAACTCGATCTTGACTAATAACCTCTAAAAAACCATTTTCATAAACGTTATTTATTATTTTAATACCAACTTTTTCAAAATCTTGAATTTGTTCTTTTGTAAGCGTATCGTTTTGTTTTAAAGTACTTAATCTTCTTTTGTATACATTAATAACTTCATTTGGTATAGAAGAATCATAATCAAAATAAAGCTTTGCGTTTGCTGTTATTTGTTTTTTTTCAATTTTAATTTCTTCATCTGTTTTTTGAATAGCAAAATCAAAGGGAGCATATAAATTATCGTATTTCCATAATTGTCCATTGCTAAAATCGTATTTAAACTGCCCTCCTTTTGGAAAAAGATATACAATAGCAACTGTTGTAATTAAAAACAAAATTACTTTGTAAATAATTGCATTATTTTGATAGAGTTTGTTTACGATGTTGCTCATATGTAAAATGTTATAATAACAAACTTACAGTAAATAAATTTAGCCTAAAAATACTAATTACAGAATCCCTAAAAAATTGATTAAATTTAGTTAATTTAGCAAAAAAGTAAGTAAATTAAAGTAAAACATTATATATGAAAGAAGTAGTAATAGTATCTGTTGCAAGAACTCCAATTGGAAGTTTTATGGGTAGTTTATCTTCTATACCTGCTACAAAGTTAGGTTCAATCGCTATAAAAGGAGCTCTCGAAAAAATTAATTTATCTCCAAATATGGTACAAGAAGTATTTATGGGCAATGTAGTTTCTGCCGGTTTAGGTCAGGCACCCGCAAGACAAGCAGCAATACATGCTGGCATACCAGATACTGTACCCTGTACAACCATAAATAAAGTTTGCGCCTCTGGTATGAAATCTATTATGTTAGCAGCGCAAACCATTGCTTTGGGTGATGCTGAAATTGTAGTTGCTGGTGGTATGGAAAATATGAGTTCGATTCCTCATTATCAACATGCAAGAAATGGCTCTAAATTTGGGCCAATAACTATGGAAGATGGAATGCAGAAAGATGGCTTAGTAGATGCTTATGATAAAGTAGCTATGGGTGTTTGTGCAGATGAATGTGCAAGCACTTATAAATTTTCTAGAGAAGATCAAGATAATTATGCCATACAATCTTACAAAAGATCTGCTGAAGCATGGAAAAATGGAAAATTCTCAGACGAAGTTATACCTGTCGAAATACCACAAAGACGTGGAGAACCAATTATTTTTTCTGAAGATGAAGAATACAAGAACGTAAAAATGGAAAAAATACCTGCTTTAAGACCTGCTTTTACCAAAGAAGGTACAGTTACTGCAGCAAATGCTTCCACAATAAATGATGGTGGTGCTGCACTTGTTTTAATGTCTTTAGAAAAAGCGCAAGAATTAAACTTAAAGCCTTTGGCAAAAATAAAAAGTTATGCAGATGCTGCACATGAACCAAAATGGTTTACCACTGCTCCAGCAAAAGCATTACCAAAAGCATTAGATAAAGCAAATATCTCCATAGAAGATGTAGATTATTTTGAATTAAATGAAGCTTTTTCTATAGTTGGTCTAGCCAATATGAAATTATTAAATATTACAGATGATAAAGTAAATGTAAATGGTGGTGCTGTCTCTTTAGGACATCCACTAGGGGTTTCTGGGGCAAGAATAATTATTGCTTTAACATCCATTTTAAAACAAAACAACGCAAAAATTGGTGCTGCAGGAATTTGTAATGGTGGTGGTGGTGCAAGTGCAATGGTTTTAGAAAGAATTTAATTATAAATATATCTATGCTTTTTGGCATTTGTAATTTAAGTATTGTTCCTTTAAGAGCAAATAAATCTGATATGTCTGAAATGACAAGTCAGGTTCTTTTTGGTGAAGTTTTTGAGATTTTAGAAACAGAAAAACAATGGAGCAAAATTAGATTGAATTTTGATGGTTTTGAAGGATACATTGATAACAAACAATTTGTTGAAATTTCTGAAAAAGACTTTTTAAGTTTAATTAATGATGAACGTGTGTACGTTGCTGAACTTTTAGACTTTATTACCTCGCAAGAAAATCACCTAACTACATTGCCTATTGGTGCTCAATTGCCATTTTACAACAATGGTCAATTAAGAATAAACAATCAAAAATACACTTATGAGAATGCAGTTTTTAAAGGGAAGTTAGCTAAAATAGAGATCATAAAAACCGCATTTACTTATTTAAATACACCTTTTTTATGGGGAGGTAAAACCCCTTTTGGTATCGATTGTTCTGGTTTTACACAAATGGTTTACAAACTATGTGGTTACCATTTGCTAAGAAATGCTAAAGACCAAGCAAAACAAGGAATTGTATTAAGTTTTATTGAAGAAAGTGAAGCCGGAGATTTAGCTTTTTTTGACAATGAAGAAGGAGAAATTACACATGTAGGTATTATTTTAAATGATTATAATATTATACACGCCTATGGTAAAGTTAGAATAGATACGTTAGATCATAGTGGTATTTTTAATGCAGACTTACAAAAGCACACACATAAACTAAGGGTGATAAAAAAATTAATATAAAAAAAACCGAAACTTAAAAGTTTCGGTTTTTTTATATTGAAAATTAAAATTAATTTCCTGTTCTCATTTTCTTATAAATTGGTCTAAGAGCATCTGCTTCTTTTTCCATTCTAAGAGTATCGTATATATTTAATAAAGATCTTACGGTACCTTCTGTTCTTTTTAAATTATCTGCTTTTATAATAAAAGGCAAAGCTTTTTTGTATAACGCTTTTTGCTTTTCTTGTAACTCATCATATTTTTTAAAATTAGATAAGTTTTTATTCATTTCGTCAACAATTTCCTTTTCTCCTGCAAGCATAGAAACAGCTAAATTCATGTAGGCATCTCCATATTTAGGATCTAACTCTATTGCTTTATTGTAGTATTTAATTGCCTCTTCGTGTTTGTTTTCATTCGCATTCACCACCCCTAGATTAAAAAACAAAATTGGGTTTGTTGGATCTAATTGTACAGCTTCTTTCATTAAAGCTCCAAATTTATCCATTTTTTCTAATTTGATGTATAATTGAGCTTCATTTAAAATTAAATTTACATCTTTTGGATTTGCTTTTCTAGCTTCTTGTAATGCAACTATTGCTTCTTCAGTTTTACCTTGTTGCACTAAAATATAACCAATATTTTTA
Source organism: Polaribacter sp. (assembly GCF_965656025.1). Classification (GTDB taxonomy): domain Bacteria; phylum Bacteroidota; class Bacteroidia; order Flavobacteriales; family Flavobacteriaceae; genus Polaribacter. The sequence goes on along the minus strand of NZ_CBFHJT010000011.1, from coordinate 24,056 downwards.
ACAATTTCTGCTTGCTTAGAATCTGTTACTTTATTTTCTGGATTTGTGTAAGTACCCGATTTTACCATTAAATCTCTTTGTTGTTTACTTCCAAGATTTGCAACTTTTCCTGTAGCTTTCTCTGTAGCAAGATATTGAGTTTCTATACCTGTATATCCTACCTCTTTTAAAGTTCTAAAATATTTTAAAGAAGCATCTAATTCTTTTGCTCTAGAAGCGCTCAAAGCAGCATTGTATAAAAAAGCTGTATCCTTTGGACTCAACTTGTAGGTTAAAGCAAAGTTTTTTGCTGCCTCGCTAAAGTCTTGATCTTTATTATATAAGTTTATAGCACGTTCAGACACTTTTTGAATCATTGTGTTTAACATAGGTTGTGCATCTTTAGTATATCTTTGTCTACCAATTTCTTTTTCATAAGAAAAAAGTGTGTTAAAAGACTCTGCAGCTTCTTCAAAGTTTTTCTTACCCGCTAAGGCTTGTCCTTTTAAAAAGTAATATTTGGCCTTATATTTTTCATCCATATCTGCTAACATACCATCTACAGAACTTATGGTAGTTAATGCTTCTGCATATTGTTGCTTTTTAATTGCTTTTTCTGCAGTTCTTAATTGTTTCTTTTGTCCAAATGCTAAGACCGTCATTAGACCTAAAGAAAGTGTTATTATTTGTTTTTTCATTTTAATGATTATTTAATTTATTATTATTCTTGAATATTATTACTGTCATTATTTTCAATTTCCGTGCCATTTTCTATTTCGTCTTCTGAATCCTCTTCATGAACTACTTTGGCAACAGCCGCAATACTATCATCATCTTTAATATTTATCAACCTAACACCTTGTGTTGCACGCCCCATAACACGCAAATCTTCTACAGCCATTCTAATGGTTAGTCCAGATTTATTAATAATCATTAAATCGTTAGAATCATCTACATTTTTAATAGCTACTAAGTCTCCTGTTTTTTCAGAAATATTTAGCGTTTTTACACCTTTACCTCCTCTATTGGTAACTCTGTAATCTTCTAAGCTAGATCGTTTTCCATAACCTTTTTCAGAAACAACTAAAATATTGCTATCCATATCGTTTACAGCAACCATACCAATTACCTCATCATTATCGTGCTGTAAAGTAATACCTCTTACACCAGAAGCTGTTCTACCCATTGGTCTTGTTTTTGCTTCTTCAAAACGAATCGCTTTTCCAGACTTTAATGCCAACATAACCTGACTATCTCCAGTAGTTAATTTTGCTTCTAACAACTCATCTCCTTCTTTGATAGTAATAGCATTAATACCATTGGTTCTTGGTCTAGAGTATTGCTCTAAAGATGTTTTTTTAACCTGACCTTTTTTGGTTGCCATAATTACGTAATGGCTATTAATGTAATCTTCATCTTTTAAATCTTGAGTTACTAGAAAGGCTTTTACAGAATCGTCTTGTTCTATATTGATTAAATTTTGCATGGCTCTACCTTTAGTATTTTTACCCCCTTCAGGTATTTCGTAAACGCGCATCCAAAATACTTTTCCTTTTTGAGTAAAGAACATCATATATTGATGGTTTGTCCCTACAAATAAATGTTCTAAGAAATCTTCATTTCTTGTGGTAGCTCCTTTTTGACCTCTACCTCCTCTATTTTGAACTTTGTACTCATCTAAATTTGTTCTTTTAAGATAACCTGCATTAGAGATTGTAACAACAACTTTAGTATCAGGAATCATATCTTCTATACGCATATCTCCACCAGCATATTCTATAGTAGACCTACGCTCGTCACCATATTTATCTTTTATATGAAGTAATTCATCTTTTATGATTTGGTAACGTCTTGGTTCATTCGCTAAAATATCTTTTAAATCTGCAATAGTTAACATAATCTCCTCATATTCAGAACGTAATTTATCTTGTTCTAAACCTGTTAACTGACGCAAACGCATTTCTACAATTGCTTTTGCTTGTATTTCTGATAATTCGAAGCGTTCAATTAACTTTTCTCTGGCTTCATCTGCGTTAGAAGATCCCCTAATAATTGCAATAACTTCATCAATATTATCGGATGCTATAATTAATCCTTCTAAAATGTGTGCTCTTGCTTCTGCTTTTTTAAGCTCATATTCTGTTCTTCTGACAATTACCTCATGTCTGTGCTCAACAAAATAATGGATTAATTGCTTTAAGTTTAATTGCTCTGGTCTACCATTTACCAATGCAATATTATTTACACTAAAAGAAGTTTGTAATTGGGTGTATTTAAAAAGTTTATTTAACACAATGTTTGGTATTGCATCACGTTTTAAAACATATACAATACGCATACCATTTCTGTCAGACTCATCACGAATATTCGCAATTCCTTCTAATTTCTTTTCGTTTACCAAGTCTGCAGTCTTTTTAATCATATCTGCTTTATTTACTTGGTAAGGTATTTCTGTTACAATAATGCACTCTCTACCTTTAACTTCTTCGATATTGGCTTTAGCACGCATTACAATACGTCCACGACCCGTATGAAAAGCATCTCTTACACCATCATAACCATAGATAATACCTCCTGTAGGAAAATCTGGAGCAGTTACGTGTTGCATTAATTCATCAATTTCAATATCTCTGTTGTCTATATATGCAACTGTACCACTAATTACTTCTGTTAAGTTATGTGGAGCCATATTTGTTGCCATACCAACAGCAATACCAGATGCACCATTTACTAATAAATTTGGTATTCTTGTTGGTAAAACAGTAGGTTCTTGCAAAGTATCATCAAAATTTAAACGATGATCTACTGTATCTTTATCAATATCAGCTAACATTTCTTCTGATATTTTTTGCATTCTAACCTCTGTATAACGCATTGCAGCAGGAGAATCACCATCAACAGAACCAAAGTTTCCTTGACCATCTACCATCATATAACGTACGCTCCAATCTTGAGCCATACGCACCATAGAATCGTACACAGAAGTATCTCCATGTGGGTGATATTTACCTAAAACCTCTCCAACAATTCTTGCCGATTTTTTATAAGAACCCGTAGCTTTAATACCCAACTCGTGCATACCATATAAAACTCTTCGATGTACTGGTTTTAAACCATCTCTTACATCTGGTAATGCTCTTGAAACAATTACTGACATTGAGTAATCAATGTATGCAGATTTCATCTGCTCTTCAATATTAATTGGAATTAACTTTTCTCCGTCTGCCATATATATTTTCTATTAATATTATTCATTTTTTTAAAACAAGGCAAGATACTATTTCTACCAATATTTACAAAGATTTATAGGCTCTGAATTAAGGAGAGTTATCAACATTTTTTGATAATTTTTAACACTATTTTATTTGGTTGATTTTCAATTGTTTTCTAACTTAGTTGGATAGTCAAACTGTCAGTTTTTTAGAGTTGGCATCTTTTTTGTAATTATTAATAAAAAAAAGGACTAAATTTACATCAATAGATAATAAAATATGGACGATAATTTTTCACCAAAAGTAAGAGATGTTATAGCATTTAGTAAAGAAGAGGCTTTAAGATTAGGTCACGAATTTATTGGAACAGAGCACCTTTTATTAGGTTTAATAAGAAAAGGAGAAGGAAAAGCAATGGAAATTTTAACTGCATTTGATGTAGACACTACGCTTTTACGAAAAAAACTAGAATTATTAAACCCCGTAAATCCTGCATTTGCAGAAAGGAAAGAAAAGAAAAGCTTACACTTAACAAGGCAAGCAGAAAAGGCGCTAAAAACGACTTTTTTAGAAGCAAAACTATATCAAAGTGAATCTATAGACACTGCACATTTGTTACTTTGTATTCTTAGAAATGAAAATGACCCAACTACAAAGTTGATTCAAAAGTACCATGTAAATTACGATGAAGCAAAAGCTTTGTACAAACAATTACATGCAGAAGATACAGATTTGCCAGAAAACCCAATTGCAGAAACACCTTCTGATGATGAGTTTGCTTCTGAAAAATCGAATCCTTTTGAACAACCTCAAAAAAGTAAAACTGTAAAAAAATCTAAAACACCTGTTTTAGATAATTTTGGAAGAGACTTAACAGCTCTTGCAGAAAATGGTAAGCTAGATCCTGTGGTTGGTAGACAAAAAGAAATAGAACGTGTTTCTCAAATATTAAGTCGTAGAAAAAAGAACAATCCAATGTTAATTGGTGAACCTGGTGTTGGTAAATCTGCCATTGCAGAAGGTTTGGCAATAAGAATTGTAGAACGTAAAGTTTCTAGAATCCTTTTTGATAAAAGACTGGTTTCTCTAGATTTAGCAAGTTTAGTTGCCGGTACAAAATACCGTGGGCAATTTGAAGAACGCATGAAAGCGTTAATGAACGAACTAGAAAAGAATGAAGACATAATTCTTTTTATAGATGAAATACACACGATTGTTGGTGCTGGGGGCGCAACAGGCTCTTTAGATGCCTCTAATATGTTAAAACCTGCTCTAGCAAGAGGAGAGATACAATGTATCGGTGCAACAACTTTAGATGAATATAGAACGAATATAGAAAAAGACGGAGCCTTAGAGCGTCGTTTTCAAAAAGTAATTGTAGACCCTACTACTGTAGAAGAAACTATACAAATTTTACACAATATTAAAAGTAAATATGAAGAACATCATAATGTCTATTTTACAGATGATGCCATTGAAGCCTGTGTAAAATTAACCAATAGATATATGACTGATAGATATTTACCAGACAAAGCTATAGATGCTTTAGATGAAGCTGGTTCAAGAATTCATATCACAAATATTGTTGTACCAAAACAAGTTTTAGAGCTAGAAACGCAATTAGAAATAATTAGAGACAAAAAAACAGAAGCTGTAAATGGCCAAAAATATGAGGAAGCTGCCAAACTACGTGATGACGAAAAAAATATGGAGGCTGCTTTAGATTCTGCTCAAAAACAATGGGAAGATGACTCTAAACTAAACAGAGAAATCGTTACAGAAGACAATGTTGCAGAAGTGGTTTCTATGATGACAGGTATTCCTGTAAATAGAGTTGCAGAAGCAGAAAGTCATAAATTACATGAACTACCACAACTAATTAAAGGTAAAGTAATTGGACAAGACGTTGCAGTAACAAAAGTGGTAAAGGCAATTCAAAGAAATAGAGTTGGATTAAAAGACCCCAACAAACCTATTGGATCGTTTATTTTCTTAGGACAAACTGGTGTTGGTAAAACACAATTAGCCAAAGTATTAGCAAAAGAATTATTTGATTCTGACGATTCTTTGATCAGAATTGATATGAGCGAATACATGGAAAAATTTGCTATTTCTCGTTTAATTGGTGCACCTCCTGGATATGTTGGTTACGAAGAAGGTGGGCAATTGACAGAAAAAGTTAGAAGAAAACCTTATTCTGTAATTCTTTTAGATGAGATAGAAAAAGCACACCCAGATGTTTTTAACATGTTATTACAGATTTTAGACGATGGACATATTACTGATAGTTTAGGTCGAAAAATAGACTTTAGAAACACCATAATTATTATGACATCTAACATTGGTGCTCGTCAATTAAAAGATTTTGGTGGTGGAGTTGGTTTTGGAACTGCCACAAAAGCTGCACAAGCAGATGCACACGCAAAATCTGTAATAGAAGGAGCTTTAAAGAAATCTTTTGCACCAGAGTTTTTAAATAGAATTGATGATGTAATTGTTTTTAATGCTTTAGAAAGAGAAGACATACACTCTATCATAGATATAGAATTAGATAAACTTTTACACAGAATTTCTGATTTAGGCTATACCTTAAACTTAAGCGAAAAAGCTAAAGATTATATAGCAGATAAAGGTTTTGATAAAAAATATGGTGCTAGACCTTTAAAAAGAGCTATTCAAAAATATATAGAAGACGCTCTAGCAGAAGAAATTGTAAACTCTAAATTATCGGAAGGTGATACCATTGCCATGGATTTAGATGAAGAAAACAATAAACTTATCATCAAAATAAAAAAGGGTAAAAAGAAAGAAGAAACCCGAACAGAACACGAATCTGATTCTTAAACAATCAAAAATCCCAAACAGCAGTTTGGGATTTTTTTTAAACATAGAAAAAGTAGAATTAAATTATATCTTTGCAGAATTAAATTATAATAAAATGAAAAAAATTAGCCTATTATTTTTGGCAATAATCACACTATTTTCTTGTACAAAAGAAGCTCCTTTAAATTATATTACTTTAAAAGGTAAATTAGAAAATAATAAAGAAAAAACGTTAACAATTTCTGATAGAAGAAATAATACAATTAAAACAATTACAATTAATGAAGATGGTACTTTTAAAGATACTTTAAAAGTTGATAAAGCAGATATTTATGTTTTGCAAACAAGTAATATTAAAAAAGCACCTATTTATCTTAAAAATAGTTTCGATATTTATTTAGAGGGTAATGCGAATGACTTTATGAACAGCTTTAAATTTTCTGGGAAAGGAGCTGAAAATAGTTCTTATATAATTGCTCAGGTTTTAGAAAGTCAAAAAATTGGAAACCCACAATTAATTGTAAGTTTAGAGAAAGAAGAGTTTACAGAAAAAATAAACAATATTGAAGAAAAATTTGATAGTATTCTAAATTCTTACAATGAGTTAGATAGTGCTTTTGCGAGTATGATTAACATACAAAATAAGCAAATGATTAATTCTTTTAAACAAGCAAATGACTCCTACCTTTTAACAGGAAAAGGCAGACCTTCTCCAAAGTTTCAAGATTATCTAGATTATAAAGGTGGTAAAAAATCTTTAGATTCTTTTAAAGGAAAATATGTGTATTTAGATATTTGGGCAACTTGGTGTGGACCTTGTATTCAGCAAATTCCTTATTTAAAAGATTTAGAAAAAGAGTATCACAATAAAAATATTGAGTTTGTTAGTATTTCTACTGATGAACCTCGTAAAAGTGGTGGTTCTTGGGAAGCTGCAGAAAAAAAATGGAGAAACTTTGTAAAAGAAAGACAATTAACGGGAACACAATTATGGTCTGGACAAGATTATTCCTTTCAGCAAGCCTATCAAATTAATGGCATTCCAAGATTTATTTTAATAGACCCAAAAGGTAACATTGTAGATGCAAACGCTCCAAGACCCTCAGAACCAAGGTTAAAACAATTATTTACTTCTTTAGGTATTTAGTTTTAAGTAAATTATATTAAAAATGCGAAATCTAAAATTTTAGATTTCGCATTTTTTATTGAAAAAAATTTACTATTAAAAACGGGACTCCTAAAAATAATAAAAAACTTAAAAAAACAACTAAAAAAGAAATTGCTCCTGTACCAAAAGCATCTTTCGGGTTTTTAAAAACTTTATATATTAAAACAGCCATATAAATATAAACTAAAAAGTTAAAAATAAGCAACTCTTTACTGTAAATACATCTAGTAATAATTGCTACGATAGTAGCATGACCTACTATAAAAGAATTAATTGCTAAATGTTCAAAAAAGTTAAATTTTCTAAAAAACAACCTTGTGAAAATAGATATATAAATGATAAACGTTAGCCATAAGAATTTCATTTTACCTCTAATAAAATAGCCAAGTTTTACTCCCATTTCTTGTGCACCAAAAACATCCTCTTTAGCTAATTTAAGCCCTTGAGCTTTTGGTAATATAGAATCTAAAAAAAGATAAATACTAATAGTAATAATTGCGTAACTAATTGGGTTTAGTACTTGACGTCTTTTACCTTTTATATATTGTAAAGTTGTTTTTTGAGGATAAAATGTTAAATTTTTCAAATTGAATAAAAGTCCTTTGTCCATTTCAGTTAATCCAGAAAAAACAGTTTGCACAAAAGATTTAAGTGTTATTCTATCGACATGTTTTTTTTCGCCACATGTTGGGCAAAAATCCCCTTCGAATTTGGTGTTGCAATTTATACAAGGCATAGTTATATTATTGTTACAATTTAAATAAAAAAAGCGAAATCCCTTTTTTGAATTTCGCTTTTTTTATTTCTTTCTATTTTTTTAGAAAATTTACTCTTTGTAAACTCCCATATTTGCATATTTATCCATTCTTTGAGCTACCAAATCTTTTTCAGATAAATCTTTTAAATCTTCAAAAGCAGCAATAATTTGATTTTCTATAGCCTTAAATGCTCCCTCTCTATCTGAATGAGCTCCACCTACTGGTTCTTTAATTATACCATCAATTAACTTTAACTTTTTCATATCAGTTCCCGTTAATTTTAAGGCTTCTGCAGCTTGCTCTTTATACTCCCAACTTCTCCATAAAATAGAAGAACAAGATTCTGGTGAAATTACGGTATACCAAGTATTTTCCATCATGTATACTTTATCTCCTACTCCAATTCCTAACGCACCTCCAGAAGCACCTTCACCAATAACTATAGTTATAATAGGTGTTTTTAAACGTGTCATTTCTAAGATGTTTCTAGCAATAGCTTCTCCTTGTCCACGTTCTTCTGCTTCTAAACCTGGGTAAGCACCTGGTGTATCTAATAAAGTTACTACAGGAATTCCAAACTTTTCTGCCATTTTCATTAAACGTAAGGCTTTTCTATATCCTTCAGGATTTGCCATACCAAAATTTCTAAATTGGCGCGTTTTAGTATTAAACCCTTTTTGTTGTCCAATAAACATATAAGATTGATCGCCAATTTTACCTAAACCACCAATCATTGCTTTATCATCTTTTACACTTCTGTCTCCATGAAGTTCCATAAAAGTGTCTCCACAAATGGCTTTTATATAGTCTAATGTATAAGGTCTGTTTGGGTGTCTAGACAATTGTACTCGTTGCCAAGGTGTCAAGTTTTTATAAATATCTTTTCTAGCTTTTTCTAGTTTTTTTTCGATTTTCTTACAAGTTGCTGTAACATCAACTTCACTTTCTTCGCCAATAATTTGACATTTCTGCAACTGATCTTGCAGTTCTTTTATTGGCATTTCAAAATCTAAATATTCCATTTGTAGTTATTTGATTTTAGTAGTTTGTAAACACAAACATACTATAAAATTTACTTTTTAGAGTAAAATTATCTTACTTTTTTCTGTTTCGCTTTTGTGCAAATTTTTGTTTTAACGTTGCTCTATTCTTTAGAATTCCATTTAATAAAACCACCAACAAAACTATAATTGCACCTAAATAAAACTTACCGCTCATTTGTTCTTTTTCCCCAAATATCAACAAAGCCAAAACAATCGCATAAATGGGTTCTAAATTGATGGTAAGCATTACTGTATATGGAGATAAAAACTTCATGACTTTTACAGAAGCTATAAAAGCATAGGCTGTACAAATAGAACTTAATATAAAAAGATAAAGCCAATCTAAATTAGAAAGTTTAAAAAACGCCCAATTAAAACTGTCTGTAAATAATAGGTAAATGGCCACAAATAAAGTACCAAAAAAAAGTTGGTATAAAGATATTTTATCTGCTTGATAAGTTTTAATAAAAAGACCATTTAAAACTGCAAATAGTGCTCCTAAAAAGGATGCAATAAGAGCGTAAATAATACCTAATTTATATTCACTTTCAAAATTGAAAATAATGTAAAGCCCAATGATTACTAAAAGTCCTAAAACTATTTCTATGCTTTTTATTTTTCTTTTAAAAAAAACAGGTTCTATAAGTGATGTAAAAAAAGCACCTGTACTCATAGTCACCAAAGCAACGGAAACATTAGAAACTTTTATGGCTTTGAAAAAAAAGATCCAATGAAGCGCTATAATGATACCTGTTATTAAAAACCTTATAAGTCCTTTTGCATCTAAAGAAAAGTTCTTTTTTTTAATTAAAAAGTATAGTATGATAAACAAAACAGCTAATGCCATTCTAAAAAACACCAAAGGAATAGCGTCAATAGAGATTAAAGCACCTAAAATAGCTGTAAAACCCCAAATAAATACAATAAGATGTAATAATAAATAGTTATTTAGCTTATTTTCTTGCATTTATGTACAGGTAGATTGATAAAATACCAAACATAATATTAGGTATCCAAACATATAATAGGGAGTTTACACCGGCTACTGAGCCTAAAACTTCACCAATTTTCATAAAAAATACATATAAAAACATAATACCAACACCTATGGCTAAGTTTACACCTGTACCACCTCTTCTTTTTCTAAAAGCCAATGCCACTGCAATAATAGTAAGTATGTAAGAGGCTATTGGTAAACTCGTTCTTTTGTATAATTCTACTAAATAAGCATTTAAGTTTTTAACACCTCTTTTTTTAGATAAATCTATAAAATCTATCAATTCGCCAGAAGGCATTTCTTGTGCAAAGGCAGATTTATAAATTAAATCTCTGGGTGTAAAATTAAATATAGTATCTAATTTATTTCCTTTAAAAATACTGTCTTTGGTTTTATATATTTTTCTTAGTCTCCAATTTAACAAGGCAAAAGTTGAGTCTTTTGGGTTGAACTTGATATTATCTGCAAAAAGCTTTGTTTTTAATTGTAATCCATCATAAGTTTCTGAAGCAAAATCATAACCTGCATTGGTGTCTGTATTAAAATTTTTTATGAACACATACGTACTATCTGTTAATTGTAAACTAAAGTTGTATACATATTTTAATTCGTTTTTTTGTTTGGCATTGCTAATATATTTTTTCTCAAAACTTTTTCTAACTTTACTACTATTTGGCACCACATAATGGTTCATACCTAAAGAAATAATGGTTACTAAAGTGGCTCCTAAAAAATAAGGGTATAACAATCTGGTAAAAGAAACTTTTGCATTGGTTATAGCAATAATTTCTGTGTTATTAGAAAGTTTTGAGGTAAATAAAATAACTGCAATAAATAATGCCAAAGGCATAAATGTATTAGCGTAATAGATTGTAAAGTTTAAGTAATAGTCGTTTAAAATTTCTCCTATTCCTAAATTGGGGTGTTCTAAAAAGTTATCTACTTTTTCAGATACATCAATGGCTATTGCAATAGGAATTAAGATTAATAAGGTAAACACAAAAGTTACCAAATATCTTTTTAATATGTACCAATCTATTATTTTCAAATTTTATATGTGGTTTCTGGTTTCTGGTTTCTGGTTCTAAACTAGAAACCATTAACCAAAAACTATTAACTAAAGTCTTTTATCCATTTGTTTTACCATTTTATCTTTCCATTCTCTAAAATCTCCTGCAATAATATGTTTTCTGGCTTCTCTTGTTAACCAAACATAAAAACCTAAGTTGTGTATAGATGCAATTTGTTTACCCAGCATTTCTTTCGCTGCAAATAAATGACGTAAATAGGCTTTTGAATATAGTAAATCTACATGCGTAATTCCCATTTCATCTATGGGAGAAAAATCATCTTCCCACTTTTTATTTTTAATATTGATGGTTCCGTGGGCAGTGAATAACATTCCATTTCTGGCATTTCTGGTTGGCATTACACAATCGAACATATCTATACCTAAGGCAATATTTTCTAAAATGTTTATGGGTGTTCCAACTCCCATTAAATACCTAGGTTTGTCTTCAGGTAAAATTTCTGTAACCACTTCTGTCATTGCATACATTTCTTCAGCAGGTTCCCCCACAGAAAGACCTCCAATGGCATTTGCCTGTTGATTCGATTTTGCAATGTATTCTGCAGATTGTTTTCTTAAATCTTTGTACGTACTTCCTTGTACTATTGGAAAAAAAGTTTGCTCATATCCATATTTATAAGGTAGCTTTTCTAGATGATTAATGCATCTATCTAACCATCTATGTGTCATATGCATAGAGCGTTTTGCATAATTATATTCACAGGGATAAGGTGTACACTCATCAAAAGCCATAATTATGTCTGCACCAATTGTACGTTGCGTTTCCATAACGTTTTCTGGCGTAAAAAAGTGCATAGAACCATCTATATGGCTTTTAAACTTTACACCTTCTTCGTTAATTTTTCTTCTTCCAGAAAGTGAATATACTTGGTAACCACCAGAGTCTGTTAGAATATTTCTATCCCAATTCATAAATTGATGTAAACCTCCTGCTTTTTCTAAAATATCTAAACCTGGTCTTAAATATAAATGATAAGTGTTCCCCAAAATAATATCTGGGTTTACTTGTTCTTTTAATTCTGTTTGATGTACGCCTTTTACAGTACCAACGGTACCTACAGGCATAAAAATAGGGGTTTCTATTGCTCCATGATCTGTAGTAATTACGCCTGCTCTAGCTTTACTTTTTGGATCTGTTATTTTTAAATCGAATTTCATTGGCGACAAAGATACTATTATTTAAGAATTGATGTTGAAAATGAGTTGTTATATAAAACTAAAAATTATTGGTTTGAAATTGTTGGCAAAAAGATGCGTTAAGGATTGACGTGGAAATCCTTTTTTTCTGAATTAACTTTAAATACAGTCTTTTTAAAATGAATTTATCTATTCAAAAAATGAAATATAAACAGGTTTAATAAAAAAAAGATTGTAGCAAAAGCCTGACCTGAAAGGAACGCCCGAAAAATTATCTACGTTTTTTTTTAGATGAAAAACTATTATTTTTTCTTTTATTTTTTGGTGATGATTTTCTGAAGGTAGCACTTTTTTTATTAAATGGATTTTTAGCGGCTACTGGCTTTTTTTTAGAAATTTTCTTCTTGGGTTTTTCTTGAATTTTAGAAGCCTCTTCCGTTTTAGAAGATGTAGAAATCATGTTGTTGATTTCTTTCATTTCATCTTCGGTTAATTCACGCCAATCGCCAGTTTGTAAATACCCTAATGTCACATTCATAATGCGGGTTCTTTTTAACTTGGTAACTTCGTAATCTAAATATTCGCACATTCTACGAATTTGCCTGTTTAAACCCTGCGTTAAAATAATTTTAAATATTTTATCTGCTACTTTTTCGACTTTACATTTTTGGGTGATGGTTCCTAAAATGGGAATTCCATTACTCATTTTATCAATAAAATTTGGTGTAATGGATTTATTTACAGAAACAAAATATTCTTTTTCGTGGTTATTGCCTGCCCGTAAAATTTTATTTACAATATCGCCATCATTGGTTAAAAAAATAAGTCCTTCTGATGGTTTATCTAAACGCCCAATTGGGAATAAACGCTCTGGATGATTGATGTGTTTTACAATATTATTGGGCTCTCTACCATCTGTGGTAGATACGATACCTACAGGTTTATTAAGTGCAATGTATAACGTTTTGTTTTTGGGTGTTACCAATCTGCCATCTAATTTTACAACGTCTTTTTTACCAACTCTATTTCCTAATTGTGTGGGTTTTCCGTTAATGGTAACTCTACCTTCATTAATAAATCTTTCAGCTTCTCTTCTAGAACAAATTCCTGAAGAGCTGATGTATTTATTTAAATTTATGGTTTGTTGATTGTTAGAACTCAAGTATAAAGTTTTATTGCAAAAGTAATTATAAGATTACAATTCTATAGTTCTAAACGTTAAATTTACTCTAGGCGTTTGCACTTTTTTTGTGGGTGGTAGTCGATGTAACCAGTTGGTTTGGGTGCCTTGTTTCATAACTAACAAACTACCATTTTCTAAAATTACGTCTACGCGTTGTTTATTTTCTTTGTGTTTAAAAGAAAATTTACGTGTGGCACCTAAAGAAAGTGATGTAATTGCACCGTTTTTTTTTAACATTTTTTCTCCGTCTGAATGATAAGCCATTCCTTCTTCACCTGAATGATATAGATTTAATAAACATGAATTGTAAGTTTCTTTACTTTCTTTTTCAACTATTTTTTTGAGTTCTAGTAGCTCTTTTGTGAAAATATTTGCTGTTTTTGTAATACCTGAATATTTATATGAAAAAGCTGACTCTCCATACCATGCCACTTTTCTTTTGGTAATAATTTTCTTACCAAAAATAATGGCTTCATCATTTTTCCAATCGATGGTTTTTAATAGTTTTTGATAATAAAATTCGCATTGCTTTTTATTTAAAACAATACCATGATAATTGGTTACCCCATCAAAAGGAAGAATGTTTTTTATAGTTTCTGAAGAGAATAAATCCATTGTATAAAAATACAATTATTCTTTGAGACAACGATTAATAACCAAATGGATTTTTTATAGAATGCGCAGGTTCTGTATACCATTTTGCTCCTGTTTCTGTAATGTAAATATGATCTTCTAAACGCACACCAAATTCATTAGGTACACAAATCATTGGTTCATTACTAAAAGTCATACCAACTTCTATTTTTGATGTATTTCCTTTTAATAGATAAGGGTATTCGTGAATATCTAAACCAATTCCATGACCCGTTCTATGTGGTAAACCTGGTAATTTGTAATCGGGTCCTAAATCGTGTTTCTCTAAAACAATTCTAGATGCATCATCAATTTCTCCACAAGAATTGCCTAAAATAGCTGCATCAAAAGCTGCTTGTTGGGTTTCTTTTTCGATATTCCAAATTTTACGTTGTAAATCGTTTGGTTCTCCAAAAATATAAGTTCTTGTGATGTCTGAAATATAATCATGCAATTGGCAACCTGTGTCTACCAAAACTATATCATTCAACTCTAATTTTTTCGGATTTTTTACTCCATGAGGAAAAGAGGAATCTTTACCAAAAAGAACAATACAAAAATAAGATCCAGATGCAACTCCATATTTTTTATGTGCTTCGTGAATAAAGTTTTCTACTTCTTTTGTAGTGATCCCTATTTTTAAAATTTTAGCAGCTGCTTTTTGAACTTCTAATGTGATGTCCATTACATGTTTAATAATGGCTATTTCTGCAGAAGATTTAACCATTCTACAGGCAGCAATTATTTCTGTAGCTTTTTCAAATAAAAAAGAGTGTTTTTCTTTTAATAAACTATCTATAATAGAAAAAGGCGTTGTTTCATCAAACTGAATCTCACCTTCAGTAATATTATTTTCTTTTAAAATTTGCAAAAATAATTTATGTGGACTTTCATGCTCTTCCCAACCATGAATTTTACCTTCTATTTCGAGAAAATCTTTTATGGTGCCAATTTCAAAATTTGGGGCAATGTAGTGGACTTCTTCATTTGGTAGAATTATTACTCCTACCATTCTCTCGCTTGCGTGCCAATGTGTTCCTGTAAAATATAATAAATTTGTACCTGCATTCAGGTACATGGCTTGTACATTATTTTCTACCATCAACTTACAAACCTTTTGAATTCGATTTTTATATTCTTCTTTTTGAATGGGTTCTGGACAGTTTTCTAAAGGTGTTATTTTTTCTAATTCAATTTCTGGAGTAGAACCTCCAATTCCAAAATTTTGCATACTTTTTTTATTTTAAAATTTTCTATCTGGATGAAATGAAGAAATTTCAACAGAAGTTTTTTGTTCTGAAATAATTTCTGAAACTAATTTACCAGTTGCAGGTCCTAAACTCCAACCCATCATAGCATGACCAGTTGCTATTGTAAGGTTTTTACATTTTTCAGATTTACCGATATAAGGTAATCCGTCTGGAGAACAAGGTCGTAAACCACAAGTTGCGTTTTCTTGTTCTTCGGATGTGATTTCTAAATTTTTGTAGTATCTTTTACCTGCTTTTGCAATTGCTTCTACTCTTTTAGGGTTTATTTTATGATTGATACCTGCAATTTCCATAGTACCAGCAAAACGTGTAAAACCTTGCATTGGTGTTACAGCAACTTTTTCTTCGCACAAGATTGATGGTATTGAAATTTTTGTATCACTTTTTACATTTAAACAATACCCTTTTCCTGCTTGAATAGGTATTTTTAAACCTATTTTTTTTGTGATTAAAGGACTCCAACTTCCGGCTGCTAAAACTACTTCATCTACTTTAATTTCTCTTTTGTTCGTTATAATTTTTGTTATTTTTTTTGATTTTAATTCTAGATCAAGTACCTCTTCATTTTTATAAAAAATAACATCTTTTTTTTCTAAATATGAAATCATCTCTTCCATAAATAGGTTTGGTGTCATATGTGCATCTGAATGAAAATAAACAGCACCTTTGATATCTAAATTTGCATTAGGTTCTATTTTTTCAACTTGCTTTTTAGACAAATTTTCAACGTTTAAACCTTGTTGAATCCCCAATTTTCCAATTTTCCATTCTTCCTCTCCTACTTTGTCTGATTTATAAAGCATCAACAAGCCTTTTTTCTCATAATGAAAATCGAAATCTTTTGTCGTTTTTAAATCGTCATACAAATCTCTACCCAACAAATTAATATCTAAAATTGGTTTTATAGCTTTGGTTACTTTTGCTTTTGTTGCCGATTTTTTAAAAGCTAAACTCCACTTTAAAAAGTCTAAATCTAACCTTGGTTTTACATAAAAAGGACTTGTAGCATCAAACATCCATTTGATTCCTTTTGTAATAATACCTGGTGTTGCCAAAGGTATAAAATGACTTGGAGTTATATATCCTGCATTTACATAAGACGCTCCAGAAGACATGTTTGACTTATCAATAATTGTAACTTTGTAGCCTTCTTTTTGAAGATAATAGGCAGTACATACGCCTATAATTCCACCTCCAATAATTGCTATACTTTTACTCATTTTTATCTAAAAAATAATTAAAACTAAATCACCTGAAAACCATATGCATAAGGATCGTCTTCGGTATCAATAATAATATTATTATATCCATAAATTTTTGCCCAACCTTGAACGCTTGGTATAATTGCTGGTTTTCCATTTATAGTTGTTTCGCTTTCTATTTTACCAGTAAATTTAGAACCAATAAAACTTTCATGTATAAAACTATCGCCAACTTTTAACTTTCCTTTAGCATGTAATTGTGCCAATCTTGCAGAAGTTCCTGTTCCACAAGGACTTCTATCAATTGCCTTGTCTCCATAAAAAACAGCGTTTCTACCAGAAGAATTTAGATCTATTGGATTGCCTGTCCAAAGCATATGAGATACATCTCTAATTGTTTTATTTTCTGGATGTACAAATATATTTGGATATTTCTCATTGATTTTGTGTCTTACAATTTGAGAATATTGCACAATTTTTCCCGCTGTAAAGTGATGAATTCCTCCAAAATTTTTCTGCGGATCTACAATTGCATAAAAATTACCACCATAAGCTACATCAAAAATAAGTTCGCCTAATTCTGGGCAATCAATTGTTAAGTTTTCTGCTGCTAAATAACTTTTTACATTTACTAATTTTACCCAATCTACTTTTTTTCCTGTTTGTTGGTATTCAATTTCTACTAAACCTGCTGGTGCTTCCATTTTAATTTTCCCTGGGATTTTGGGGGTTACCAACCCCTCTTCTATAGCAACTGTAATGGTACCAATTGTACCATGACCACACATTGGCAAACAACCTGAGGTTTCTATAAATAAAATGGCAAAATCGTTATCTGGGTTGTGAGGAGAAAATAAAATAGCACCACTCATCATATCATGACCTCTTGGTTCAAACATTAATCCTTTCCTTATCCAATCGAACTCTTTTAAAAAATGTTGACGCTTTTCACTTATATTATTACCAACTAAGTTTGGGCCTCCAACAGCAATAACCCTAACAGGGTTGCCACATGTATGTGCATCAACACAAAAAAAAGTATTTCTACTCATTTAATTTCTGATTGATATAATTATTTACTCGGTTTTCTAAAATAGCTAAAGTTACAGTTCCTTCGCCTAAAATAACTTCGTGAAAATCTCTAATATTAAATTTATCTTTTAATGTATTTTCTGCTTTTTTACGCAATTCACGAATTTTAATTTCGCCAATTTTATAAGAAATTGCTTGCCCAGGCCAAGTAATATACCTGTCGGTTTCCGTAGTTACTTCGTGAATAGAAAGAGCTGTATTTGCTGCCATATAATTAATTACTTGTAATCTAGTCCAACCTTTCGCATGAATTCCTGTATCTACCACCAATCTGCAAGCACGCCACATTTCGTAGGTATATTTTCCAAATTTTTCGTAAGGTGTTGTATAAATCCCCATTTCGTCTGCCAAAGTTTCTGCATACAAACCCCAGCCTTCTCCATAAGCAGATAAATAAAGATTTCTTCTAAACTTTGGAATTTTATCTTTTGGCATTTCATTGTTTAAAGACATTTGTAAATGATGCCCAGGAACTGCTTCATGAGCTGTTAATGCAGGAATCGTATATAAAGTTCTACTTGGTAAATTATAGGTGTTTACCCAGTAAAAACCAGCGGTAGTTTCATTACGAGAACCAGAGTATCTACCTCCAGTATAATTTGGAGCAATTGCAGCTGGTACCGGGACAACACCATAAGGTTTTCTTGGTAGTTTTTTAAAATATTTTGGCAATTCTGCATCAATTCTTTTAGAAATATCTCTTGCAAACATTAATAGTTCTTTGGCTGTTTTTGGATAAAATTGCTCATCTGATCTTAAAAACTGTAAAAATTCCGAAAAAGAACCTTTAAAACCCAAATCATCAATAATTTTTTGCATTTCTGCTTTTATTCTTGCAACTTCTTGTAAGCCTATTTTATGAATATCGTCTGCAGTATATTTTGTGCTGGTTGTATAGAAGTTTATTCTATTTTGATAAAATTCTTTTCCGTTTTTTATTGAACCAACTCCTAAACCCTTTCTAGTGTTTGGAAAATATTCTTCCTCAAAAAAAGTTTTGATTTTTTTGTATTGATTAATGGCGTTATTTTGAACACTCATGTTTGCAACTTTTAAAACCGAATCTTTAAATTTTTCTGATAAGTTTAAAGGAAATTTTAAAAATGGTTTGTAAAACACACTCTCTTTTACTTCTGAAACAATATGCTTATTATACGTAAAACTGAAGTTACTAAAGGCTTTTCTAGGTTGAGAAACACCTTGTTTTACACCTTCTCTTAATAAGCTTATATTAAAATCGATTCTTTTGGGTAAGCTTTCTAGTTGCTGTAAATATTTTTTTACATCTTCTTTAGTTTTTAGTTTATTGTTTCCCATGTTTCCTAAATTTAAATGAAATGCTACTTCATTTGTCATAGGATTAAGATGCATTTTATATCTATTTCTGTCTATTTTATCTTGTAAAACAAACAATAATAAATCTCTTGAAATGTTTTCGCTTTCAGATAAACCGTCTTCAGGTACTAATTCGAGTTCCTTTATTAAATTCTGGGCTTTTTCTGCTTGTAATTGATGAAATTTATTGTGGTTTTCTAAAGATTCATAAGGATCAAACTCTGGTTGTATTCTATTTTCATGTTTAGAAATTATCTTAGCTAAAGTTTCGCTTGGCGATTCATTTTTGCAGCAAATAAAGCTAAGAATTAAAAAAAATCCAAAAATTTTATAATTTTTCATTCTTTAGATATTATCAGTTGTTTTTTTACCATTTACAGTTCTTAAAACATTTAAAGAATTGTTATTTTGGAGTTCTTTTGGTAATAAATTATTTGGCCAATCTTGAAAACTGAAAGGTCTTACAAAACGTTTTATAGAGTCCACACCAACGGCTGTAAACCTACTATCTGTTGATGCAGGATATGGACCACCATGTAGCATTGCTGGACAAACCTCTACACCTGTTGGAACTCCATTAAAAATAATTCTTCCCACTCTATTTTCCAATTCGTGAACCACATTTACATATTCACTAATTTCATTATCATCAGAAATAATAGTACCTGTTAACTGCCCTTCTAATTTTGATGTTATTTCTTGTAGTTCATCTTCGTTTTCACATTGAACAACTATAGAATAAGGTCCAAAAACTTCTTCATGTAAAGTAGGGTTTTCCAGAAACGTTTTTCCTTTCACAGAAGTTACAACTTGTTTTGCAAAATTAGGCTGTACATTTTTGGAAACTTCAGCCAAAATATCAATTCCTTTTTGAGAAACTACTTTACTTTTATTTTTCTCATAAGTACTTGCAATGTTTGGGTGTATCATACAAGAAGGTTCAATAGCAACGATTTCTTCTGCTAGGGTATTTACAAAATTGGTTAATCCTGCAGATTTTATTCCTAAAATTAAGCCTGGATTTGTACAAAATTGTCCTGTTCCTAAAGTAATAGAACCAGCATATGTTTTTGCAATTTCTGTTGCTCTATTTTCTAGTGCTTTTGGCAAAATAACTACAGGATTTACACTTCCCATTTCTGCAAAAACCGGAATTGGTTCGTCTCTTTTTGCTGCTAAATCGTACAAAGCTCTTCCTCCTTTTAAACTTCCTGTAAAAGCAACTGCTTTTATATTTGGGTTTTGTACTAATTCTTGTCCTACTTCAATACCACTACTATTTAAATTTGAAAAAACACCACTTGGCATTCCTGTTTTTTCTATTGCTTTTATTATTGCTAAAGAAACTAATTCTCCAGTTCCAGCATGCATTGGATGCGATTTTACAATTACAGGACAACCTGCTGCTAAAGCTGCTGCAGTATCTCCACCTGCAGTGGAAAACGCTAGTGGGAAATTAGAAGCTCCAAAAACTGCAACTGAACCTAAAGAAACATTCATTTTACGTAAATCTACTCTTGGCATTGGCTCACGATCTGGTTGAGCAGTATCTATAGTTGCTTCTACCCAATTACCCTCTTCCACATGATTTGCAAATGCTCGTAATTGACTTAGAGTTCTACCTCTTTCTCCTGCTGCTCTTCCTGCTGGCAAACCACTTTCTAAAGAATATACTTTTAATAACTGGTCTCCTAAACCTTCTATTTCTTCTGCAATTTTTCTTAAAAATTCAGCCTTTTTTGCTCCTGAGATTTTAGAATATATTTTAAATGCTTTTGCAGCTAATTCACATGCTTGGTTTACTTCTTCAGAAGTTGCTTCATTAAAAACCCAATTATTTTCAATATTCTTTTGCGGATTAAATGTTGTAAATGTTTTATTTCCTTTTGATGACAAAGAATTGCCAATATAATTTTTTCCTGTAATCATTTTTAATTATTCTTTTGATATTTTTTTTCAATTTTACTCGTTTGTAAGCTAATTTTTTTGATAAAAAACAACTTTACAATAATACCTTGAAAAGAAAAGCTTTTCTCATAACCATCACTAAAATTATTATAATTTTTAATTATAACATCGTTAAAAAACGAAGCTTTCTTATTAAGAAATATTTAAAAAGATCAACTTATTAAGTCTAAAACTTCAAGCCTTTCTTTCGCCAAAATATATCTTGAACGGACATCATCAATTTGCTGTTGAGTTAATTTCTTACCAAAGGTACGCAGCCCTCCGGTAACATCGTTATGATGAATTCCCATAGCAAACTTAAGATATTCCAAAAGTAGTGGCTGAGCATCCAAAAAAGATAGGGAATTTAAAGCCTGAGAAATTTTATTTGCTTCTGCCCAATCTCCTTTTAAAATATACTCTTGCATAGTGACACTTGCTTTTGGAAAGATACAACCTACACCCGTTATTCCACCACATGCACCAGCAAGTCCAGCATATACAGTGACTGTATCTACTCCTGCTAAAATTTTTAAATATTTGTTCTCTAACATTAGGGTTTCAATAATTGAAACATCGATTGTAGATATTTTAAGTGCAGTTACTTCAGGAAGAACAGAAAGTCTAAGAAGAAGATCTGTTGAGAGCGCATGATAACCAGCTGCATCAGGATTGTTATAAGGCATAATTGTTACACCTACATCTTTTGCAGTTGCTTCGGAAAGTGCATAGTACTCATACATTTCTTTTTCTGTAGGAACCTCCATTGTTTTTGGTGGCATTACCATGACGGTATCAACTCCAACTTTTGCAAGCCCTTCAACAATTTTAGCAAGTTCTTCTTTAGTTTCTGCTGCAGCTCCACTAATTAACGGAACATTGTGTTCTTTAGCAACCTCAGAAAGTGATTTCAATAAAGAAAGACGTTGTTTGTTGCTCAGGTAACTATTCTCACCTAAAGTGCCAGATCCGATTAGTCCACTCATTCTACTTCCGCCCCTTCCTTGAATTTTTAAAATACTTGCAGCTTGTTTTTGTGTTACATCAAAGTCAATTTCAAAAGCGCCAGATTTTGACTCTTTAAGCCACGTAAATACTGCTGGCATTACTCCACTCCATTGTATACACATGATATTTCTTGTTTGTTATAATACATTCTTACAAATTTACATTTTGAAATACTTTGGATGTTAACTTACTTTTATCCAAAATAGATACTATATTATCCAAATAATAAATAAAAAAATTATTTAAGGTTATTATTTGCATATATTTACAATATGAAAGTGTTTCCTTTTCAAATTCCAAAACCTAAAAATGATGCATTAGTCTATCAAGAAGATGTTGAGATATCTTTTTACAACAAATTACATCAGCATGAAGAGATTCAGATAAGTTATATATTAAAAGGTGAAGGAACACTAATTGTTGGAGATACTATTAATAATTATAAGACAGGTGATGTTTTAGTTTTGGGAAGTAATTTGCCTCACGTGTTTAGAAGTTTAGTAAACTCCAATCAAAAATCGCACATGATTACGTTATTCTTCAAAGAAAACTCTTTTGGTAATCATTTTTTTGAATTAGAAGAATTGCATGAAACTAAAAACTTCTTTAAAAATGCAAAACATGGCTTTAAAATTACTTCTGAATATAATTTAAATTCTCTTTTTATCAATTTAAAAAAAGTAACCAAATTTGAACGTTTTGTGGGCTTATTACAACTATTAAAGAGACTTTCTAACCTAGAGTACAAAAGTTTATCTTCTTTTATTTATGAGAAAAAATATACAACTGACGAAGGAAATAGAATGCGTGCCATTTTTGAATACACCATAAATAATTATACAAACGATATAAATTTAGAGGCTATTGCTAATATTGCTTTTATGACTAAAAATGCTTTTTGTAAATATTTCAAAAAAAGAACAAACAAAAGTTATTTTAGGTTTTTAAATGAACTAAGAGTAGAAAACGTATGTAAACTAATACTTTCTAATAGCGATTTAAATTTAGCAGAAATGGCCTATAAATCTGGTTTTAAAAATATTTCTAATTTTAACAGACAATTTAAAAGTATAAAAAAAATGAGTCCTTCTATATATAGAAAAAAGTTTTTATAAAAAAACCTCACAATAAAATTGCGAGGTTTTGCGGAGAAAGAGGGTGTTGAACCTCTTTATATTATATATGATAATCAGTTATTTACAAATTTTATTTGAAAAGTGACACCGATTTAGACCCCTATTTTTACCTACTAAAAAACACTAAATTGTATAATATAAAGATAACAAAAATTGAAACTATTTCAAAGTAATTTTTATAGAAACTATACTAATAAATGAACTGGTATTTAAAAATGTTAGTTTGAGTTTTGAAATGAATTGTGTGAAGTTTACCTCTTTAGTGTTTTAGCCTAAAATCAAGTGGGAAACTTGTTCATATTTTATGCCTGTGTACTCACAAAACTCATCAATAGTTAGGAACTCTTTGGTAGTTTTATTGAGCTCTATTTTAATTTTATGCACCAATCTAACGCTTTGACGATAACTTTTACCAGTAATGATCTGAACGTCTTTTGGATAGATGCATACTCTTTGCATCTCTTTTTTCATATACTATCTATACTTTTACTATGGTGTTGTCTTACACCATCAATATACTGATTTTTAGCCAACTTATTCCCACTATTAATGACGCTGTTTGCCATTTGTACCATTGAGTGACATCTAGAACAACCCCTTCTTTTTTTATTGATCAAAACCTCTAATATTTGAGTGTATAATCATTAAAAATTAGAAATTATGGCAAGACAAAAAGGAATTATTAAACTAAAAGGTACTATTGGAGATATTACTTTTTACAAAACAAAAGATGGTCATTTGGCCAGAGAAAAAGGAGGCGTAGACGCTCAAAGAATTGCAAATGATCCTGCGTTTCAAAGAACCCGAGAAAATGGTTCTGAATTTGGAAGAGCAGGAAAAGCTGGTAAAGTGTTGCGAGTTGCATTGCGTTTGCTTCTATTAAATGCATCTGACAATAGAGTGGTAAGTAGATTACATCAATCTATGGTGAAAGTAATACAAGCAGATACTGTAAGTATTCGTGGATTGAGAAATGTTATTGATGGCGAAGCAGAATTATTGACTGGATTTGAATTCAATATTAATGGGAAACTAGGTTCTA
>NZ_CBFHJT010000010.1:25962-52892 GCF_965656025.1 Polaribacter sp. | reverse complement strand
GTCGGGGTGGCAGGATTCGAACCTGCGACCTCCTCGTCCCAAACGAGGCGCGATGACCGGGCTACG
The DNA here is from genome assembly GCF_965656025.1 of Polaribacter sp. Classification (GTDB taxonomy): domain Bacteria; phylum Bacteroidota; class Bacteroidia; order Flavobacteriales; family Flavobacteriaceae; genus Polaribacter. The sequence goes on along the minus strand of NZ_CBFHJT010000010.1, from coordinate 52,826 downwards.
CTACACCCCGAAAAATGTCTTTTTTATCGCGTTGCAAATATACTTCTTTTATTGACTTTATAATTATAAATTTTAAGAAATTTTTATTATTTCAAAACGCTACTTTTGCTTACTTAATTTGAATTTTATTTTTTTGAAATCTTTATTTAGAAATTTTTTTATCATTACGTTTTTTATTCAAGTAGCAACTAGCTTTAGTCAGGTTTTAGTAAAAGGAAAAGTTGTAAATGAGTATGGAATTGCATTAAATGAAACCGTTATTATCAACAATAAAAATAAAATAATTGAAACAACTGATGCTAAAGGTTTTTTTGAAATTGAAAAAGAGGGCTTATATACGTTTCAAAAAAAAGGATATCAATTAAAAAGTTTATACCTAAAAAATAAAGAATTTTATACCGTTCAATTAACCCTTAATTCTTTAGAATTAGATGAGATTATTGTAACATCAAATCATATTCCACAAAAATTAAAAAAGGCAACAGCATCCATTGCTATTGTTTCCCAGAAAGATATACAACGATCTAACAATACAGATTTTGCACCTATATTAAATAGAACTCCAGGTGTTTTTATGCAAAATGGTGCTTTAAATACAAATAGAATAACCATAAGAGGTATAGGCGCAAGAAACCTTTTTGGGACTTCGAAAATTAGAGCATATTTTAAAGATATACCGCTTACAAATGGAAGTGGAGAAACCACAATAGAAGATTTTGAGTTGGCTTCTATTGCTAATTTTGAGATTATTAAAGGAGCAGTTTCTAGTATTTATGGTGCTGGTTTAGGTGGTGTTATTCATTTAAACCCTAAAAATGCTAATTTTAATGAATTTAGTATACAACCAGAATTTTCTGTGGGTTCTTTTGGTTTAACTAAAAGTATGTTAACAGCTAATTATGGTTCTAAAAAACATAGTTTTAAAGCCGTGTTCAGTGATACATATAGTGATGGCTTTCGAGAAAATAATAAGTATGATAGAAAAACATTTACATTAAATACAAATCATTTTTTAGGTAAAAATGATGAGCTTACTTTTTTAACTAGTTATATAGATTTAATAGCATTTATACCTAGTTCTATTAATGCTGAAGCATTTAGAGAAAGACCAGAATCTGCTGCATTTACATGGAAAAATGCCCAAGGTTTTGAAGATTCAAAGAGAGTTGTTTTTGGGTTGTCTTGGCGTCATAATTTTAAAGATAATCTAAAACAGGTAACTAGTATATTTACTTCTTTTAGAAATAATTATGAGCCTAGACCTTTTAATATTTTAAAAGAAAACACTTTTGCAACAGGTGTTCGAAGTCGTTTTTTGGGTGATTTTAAGTTATTTAATAAAAAATTAGACTGGACTTTTGGAGCTGAGTTTTTTAACGATGTTTACAATTCTATAACTTTTGAGAATTTATATGAAAATTTTCCAGCAGATAATGGCAGTGTAGCGGGAGATAATTTATCAGACTTTAAAGAAAATAGAAACTATTATAATATTTTTTCAGAAGCAAATTATCATTTTTCAGAAAAAACAACACTTACTATTGGTATCAACTTAAACAAAACTTGGTATAATTTAGAAGATCGTTTTCAAGTTTCAGAAAACAACCCAGATCAATCAGGTGCTTTTTCTTTTAAAACCATTGTTTCGCCAAAAATTGGTTTATCTCATTTAATTTCAGAAAATTTAAGTGTTTTTTCTAGTATTAGTCATGGTTTTTCGCCATTATCTTTAGAGGAAACTTTATTGCCAAATGGACAAATAAACACCAACTTGCAACCAGAAACGGGTTGGAATTTCGAAATTGGAACAAGAGGGAATTTTTTTAATAATCGTTTATTCTATAATTTGTCACTTTATCGTTTAAATATTAAAAACTTATTAGTTTCTAGAAGAACTGCAGAAGATGAATTTATAGGAATAAATGCAGGCGAAACGCAACATGATGGTTTGGAATCTCAATTAATATACAAATGGATTGAAAACAAAAAACTATCCCTAAACATGTTTGTAAATATTACAGCTAATAACTTTATTTTTAAAGAATTTATAGATGATAAAAATGATTTTTCTGGAAATGATTTAACCGGTGTTCCATCCAGTATTTTTAATGCAGGTGTAGACTTCAATTTTCAAAAAGGATTTTATGGAAATATAAATTATCAATATGTAGGTAGCATGCCTATTACAGACGCAAATAATTTATATACTGATGCCTACAACTTAACAAATTTAAAGGTTGGATACGTCTTTTCACTTTTGAAAGAAATCAAAGTAAATACTTTTTTTGGAGTAAATAATCTCTTTAATGAGGCTTATGCTTCTCAAATATTAATAAACGCTTCTAGTTTTGGTGGAGCTGCTCCACGATATTTTTATCCAGGAAATCCAATAAATTATTTTACTGGAATAAACTTTAATTATCTTTTTTAACGTATTTTTAAAAATAAAAAAAATGAAACACTCGTATCTATTATTATCATTTCTATTTGTGGCTTGTTTTTCGAGTGCACAAAAAACAATCACCAGCAAACCATCAATATTAAATTATACAACAGAAGTTGTTGTGTCAGAATTAAATATCCCTTGGGGATTTAGTTTTTTGCCAGATAATTCTATTTTAATTACAGAGAAATCAGGAGAATTAATTCATTTTAAAGATGGGAAAAAAACCATAATTTCTGGGATGCCAGAAGTAACTGTAAGAGGGCAAGGTGGTTTAATGGATATTGAATTACATCCAAATTATATAGAAAATAACTTTATTTACTTTACGTATGCATCTTCAGAAGGTACAGAAAGAGGTGCAAATACAACTTTAATGAGAGCTGTTTTTAAAGACGGAGTTTTATCCAATCAAAAAGTTTTGTACAAAGCATATCCAAACAGTAGAAAAGGACAACATTTTGGGTCACGAATTGCTTTCGATAATCAAAACCATATTTATTTTTCTATTGGAGATAGAGGTAATAGAGATGTGAATCCGCAAGATATTACTAGAGATTGTGGTAAAGTTTATAGATTAAATGATGATGGTACGATTCCTGAAGACAACCCATTTATTGATGTGAAAAATGCGAAAACAGCTATTTTTAGTTACGGGCATAGAAATCCTCAGGGAATGGAAAAAAATCCTTTTACCAATGAAATTTGGTCACACGAGCATGGACCTAAAGGAGGAGACGAAATAAATATTATAAAAAAAGGAAAAAATTATGGCTGGCCAGTAATTAGTTACGGGGTTAATTATTCTGGAACAAAATTTACAGATATTACCAAAAAAGAAGGTATGGAGCAACCTTTGCACTATTGGGATCCATCGATAGCACCTAGTGGAATGGCTTTTGTAAACTCTGAGAAATATCCAGGATGGAAGGGAAATGTTTTGATAGGTTCTTTAAAGTTTGATTATATCGCAAATTGTTATTTAGAAAATGGAAAAGTAATTAAAGAAGAGAAAATAGTGGAGAAAATAGGTAGAGTACGTTCTATAGAGCAAGGTAATGATGGCTACATATACGTTGGAGTAGAAGGTAAAGGAATCCTGAAAATAATACCAAATTAACATGAAAAAATCGATTGTAATTTTAATACTTTGTTTTTTTGCTTTATCGTTTAAAACTAAAAACAAAGAGTATTCTTTAAATCAAGATAATAAACTTAAAGAAAGTATAAAAAGGGGCAAAGTAGTTTACCAAGACATGTGTGCAACATGCCACATGCCCAACGGAGAAGGTGTGCCAAAAGTGTTTCCGCCTTTGGCAAAATCCGACTATTTAATGGAAAAGAGAGAGGCTAGTATTAGAGCAATAAAATATGGTTTAAGTGGTAAAATAGAAGTTAATGGAGTTACCTACAAAGGTATGATGACCAATTTAGGTTTGTACGAAGATGAAGTGGCAGATGTTATGAATTATATTACCAATTCTTGGGGAAATAAAAATCTTAAAATGATTACAGAAGACGAGGTGAAGTCTGTTTCTAAAAAGTAAGTCTTTATCAATATAAACAATCAATAAATTTTTGTTATTAACTAATTACAATTATCCATAAAAAAATAGGGTATAAATAAATCTAAAAATATAGATTTGTTACCTAAATTTTTCAAATTAAATTATGTCAGAAAATATCGAAAAAATTAAATGTTTAATTATTGGTTCTGGTCCTGCAGGATATACTGCAGCAATTTATGCAGCTAGAGCAGATATGAAACCTGTAATGTATACAGGTATGCAAATGGGTGGACAATTAACAACTACAACAGAGGTAGATAATTTTCCTGGTTATAAAGATGGAACTGATGGACCCGCAATGATGGAAGATTTAAAACATCAAGCTGAACGTTTTGGCACACAAGTTCGTTTTGGAATGGTTACTAAAGTAGATTTAAGTGATAAAGTAGGTGGTATTCATAAAGCTATAGTAGATGAAACAAAACATATAGAAGCAGAAACTATTATCATCTCAACAGGAGCTACTGCAAAATATTTAGGCTTAGAAAGCGAAAAGCGTTTAATAGGAGGAGGGGTTTCTGCCTGTGCAACTTGCGATGGATTTTTCTACAAAGGACAAGATGTAGTTGTTGTAGGTGCTGGAGATACTGCAGCAGAAGAAGCAACTTATTTAGCAAACATTTGTAGCAAAGTAACAATGTTGGTTCGTAAAGATTATATGAAAGCCTCTAAAGCAATGCAACACAGAGTTAATAAAACCGAAAATATAGAAGTTTTATACAACACAGAAATAGATGAGGTTTTAGGTGATAATGTGGTTGAAGGAGTTAGAGCAATAAATAATCAAACAAAAGAAAAACATGAGATTTCAGTTACAGGTGTTTTTATAGCAATTGGGCATACGCCAAATTCAGATTTATTTAAAGGAGTTTTAGATATGGATGAAACTGGTTATTTAATTACAAAAGGTAAAACTACAAAAACCAATTTACCAGGTGTTTTTGCTGCTGGCGATATTCAAGATAAAGACTACAGACAAGCAGTAACTGCTGCTGGTACAGGTTGTATGGCTGCTTTAGATGCAGAACGTTATTTAGGCGCTTTAGAGTAAACAGCTAAGTTATATTTATATAAAAAAGAGATTGCTTTTGCAATCTCTTTTTTTTTGTTGTCATTCCTGCGAATGAAAGAATCTAATAATTTTATACTAACTTTTGAAAGCAATAGATAATTAAGCGTTTACAGCTGCTTTCATCGATTTTCTATAGGTAAATTTGTTAAAAATATTACGTTTTCCAAAATTGTTTACAGATTTAGCATTGATGAATTTACCAAACAAAATTTTGTTAACTCCAAAATATTCATAGGTGTTACCATCTGTAAAAGTAACTTCTAACAACATACTTTTATGACGCCAATCTGCTACTTGAAATTCAGTAATTGTTTTTTTGTAAGTCTCTAAATTTGCTTCTTTGGTTTCTGGAGCAATACTTACCAAAAAGTGATAACCATCTATAATTTTAGTACTAATTTCTTCTGCTTCTGCTTTTTTAGCTTCGTCTGTAAATTTATCTGGATGAAATTGTTTCACCAAACCTCTGTAAGTAGTTTTTAGTTCTTTTAAATCAATAGCACCTTCTACACTAAATAACTTCTTATATTCTTTTATACGTTTCATTTTTAAATTTAAAAATTGCGTGCAAAAGTATTGATAAAAAAGCGATTAGCTATTTTTTTTAAGATTTATTTCTTTTTTTTAAAAGTTAGAAATTACTTTAAAGCGATATCATATTTTTCAATCGTCTCAATAATTAATTTTACAGCTTCAATATAAAATTTTGGGTTAATGTTTTCAAACGTATCAGTAGGTTTGTGGTAGTCTTTATGATCTTCTACACCAAAATAAATAAAAGGTATTTTCTCTTTATGAAAAATTCTGTGATCAGAAGAAAACGTCCAATCGTCTTTTGATTTATCTTTTGGGTTGTCATGACCAAATAGTAGATTTATAGAAGATGTTAGATCCTGCAAAGGTGCTTTTAATTGTGGATAATGATACGTACCACAAGCATACAATTCGTTGTTATCATTGTGTGCAATCATATCCATATTTACATTTAATACAATGTCTTTTTTATTAGGATAATTTTTTAGCCAATAATCTGCCCCCAAAGAACCAATTTCTTCAGCATCTACTGCAGCAAAAATTAAGGTGTGTTTTGTTTTGTGTTTTTTAAAATATGCAGCAATTGCAAAAAGTGCAGCTGTACCAGAAGCATCATCATCTGCGCCATTGTAAATTTTACCGTTTTTGATGCCCAAATGATCTAAATGCCCAGAAATCACGATGGTTTTGTTGGTTTTTCCTGATATTTTTCCAATGACATTTCCACCATAAACAATTGTGTCTGATATATTAAAAAAATCTTCTTTAGCGTTTTCAATAGGAAACATGCGTTGTCTTCTTTTCCCTGAAAATGTGTATGGAAATTTCTGAATAAATTTATTGTTCTCTACTTTTTCTAAGCCTATTTTTTCAAATTGATTCGCAATAAATTGTTGCGCTTTATAATTCCCTGGCTTAGAAAATCCCCTTCCTTCAAGGGAATCGCTTGCTAAAAGCTGTATGCTTTCTAACAACATTTTTTCGTCTATAGATATTTTTTTCGAATTTGTACAGCTTAAAAAAGCTAGTAAGATAGAAGCAATTATAATTTTTATTAATTTCATTTTGATTGATTTTATGGTTGTAGAATTTATGCAAATAATGTAATTTAAATTATAAAAATATTTATCTGTTAGTTACAACTTTTATTATATAAGAGGAATGTCATTTCGACTGAAATGGAGAAATCTTAGTTTTAAAAATGAGATTTCTCAACTACACTTCGTTTCGTTCGAAATGACAAACAGGTAATTTTGAGAGAAATTAATCTATTCGAATCAGAAAAGATATATAGAACTCATATTAATTACAAACCTAATTCTTTTCTTTCTTTGGTATCTGTCGCGCCATTTTTTGTCCAATAAGCAGATTTTATGGTATTTATTTTTGCTGCTTTTGTGGTTAAAGTTTTACCTCTTTTTGTTGATGTTTCTTCCCAACCTTCAATTAGGTATGGAAATTCTTTGGTTAATTTAACTGTGAGTTTTCTTTTTAATGTTGGGTAATACACAGAAAAGTTCATAAAATTACCGTTCTCAATCAAATTTACTTCTGCATCGAAAGCTTTTATTTTTTGATGGTTTAATGCTAAATATTCAAAAGAAGGAATTACTTTATATCTTCCTTTTTTTATGCTTTTTGGATTGATTCTTAGTTGATTCCATAATTCATTTTCTAATACGTTTTTTTCTAAGACTAACTCTCTATCCGCATTATTTTCAAAATAAGAATAAAAATCAATTTCAAATTTTTCTCTATTGTTTAATTGGACAAAAGTGTTTCCACACCATTCTTGCGAAGAAAAAGAAATTTTTATGGTTTTTTTATTGATATTAATAGGGGAGAAGGTACTTGTCATTATAGAATATGGATAAATACCTGTGGTAAATTTTTTGGTACTATTTAGTTTTAATACAGGTACATTTTTTTCGTTTTGATAATCTGCTTTTACTTGTTTTTCTGGTAAAAAATCTTCAGTTACAAAAATATTTACTGCAGTACCTTCATGATGTTCACCATACCTATTTTGAGTAAGTTTATAAGAAGTTATTTCTGCTTTACCTTCGTACCAATAATCGTTAAATTTAGGATGTTTTTTAATAGATTTTATTTTTGCCTTTGTTTCTGTTGCTGATTTTTTTGTATCAACATTAGAACAAAATATAAATAATAAACTGGTAATTATTGGAATCGTAAATTTCATAGAAGTTTTCATTTGAACTATATTTTACTACTAATTTACAACAAATAGAAAATTCTAAAAAACCACGCATTAGAATTAACATAATTATAAAACAAAAGACCACCAATTAAGGTGGTCTTTTTAAACAAACAACTAATTCTTAAAATTTATTTTTAAGAAACTTTTATATACTTTTATTAAAAACAATATTTGTTTTCTGCTTTTACTTTTTCTGCAATTTCGTTACGTAAATCTACAATATCTGGGTAATTAGCATATTTAGTAAAACGCTTTAATCCCATTAATAACATACGTTGTTCATCACCTTCTGCAAAAGAAATAATACTTTCTTTTCCTTTTTCTTCAATTTTATCTACTGCATGGTATAAATATAATTTAGACATGGCAATTTGTACAGATTGAGAATCTTCTCCAAAACGTTTTGCATTTTTCTCTGTTCTTAAAATAGCAGACTCAGCCATATAAATTTCTATTAAAATATCTGCAGCAGCAATTAATAATTGTTGATGTTCTTCTAGCTCTGTACCATATTTTTGAATTGCAGAACCAGCTACCATTAAAAATGTCTTTTTTAATTTTCCAATTATTGCTTTTTCCTCAGCGAACAATTCAGAGTAATCTGGTGTGTCAAAAGAAGGTATACCCATTAACTCATCTGCTACAGCAGTTGCTGGTCCTAATAAGTCTACATGACCTTTCATAGCTTTTTTAACTAACATGCCAACAGAGAGCATTCTGTTAATTTCGTTGGTTCCTTCATAAATACGAGCAATTCTGGCATCTCTCCATGCTGATTCCATAGGTGTTTCTTCAGAAAATCCCATTCCTCCAAAAATTTGAATTCCTTCGTCTGCACAATTTTGTACATCTTCAGAAACGGCTACTTTTAAAATAGAACATTCAATTGCATATTCTTCAACACCTTTTAATTCTGCTTCTTGATGTGTATTACCAGCTTCAAGTCTTAGCGCAATTCTATCTTCAATATCTTTTGCAGCTCTGTAAGATGCAGATTCACCCACGTATGCATCTGTAGCCATTTCTGCTAATTTTACTTTAATAGCACCAAAATCTGCTATAGGTGTTTTAAATTGTTTACGTTCGTTAGCATATTTTACTGCATTTGTAATGATTCTTCTTTGAGAATCTAAACAAGCTGCTGCTAATTTTATACGACCTACGTTTAAAGCATTCATGGCAATTTTAAAACCTTCACCACGTCCCGCTAACATATTTTCTGCAGGAACTACTGTGTCATTAAAAAATACTTGTCTTGTAGAAGATGCTCTAATACCTAATTTATGTTCTTCTTCACCTAATGTAATTCCATTCGGATTCTCTTTATCATACTCTACAATAAAACCAGTAATGTTTTTATCGTTTTCTATTCTCGCAAACACAATCATTAATCGACAAAAACCTGCGTTAGAAATCCACATTTTTTGTCCATTAATCTTGTATGATTTTCCATCTGCGGATAATTCTGCTGTTGTTTTACCAGAGTTTGCATCAGATCCTGCACCAGGTTCTGTTAAACAATACGCTCCAAACCACTCTCCAGTTGCTAGTTTTGGTACATACTTTTCTTTTTGTGCTTGTGTTCCATACAAAGTAATTGGCATGGTACCAATACCTGTATGTGCACCAAAAGCAGTACTAAAAGAACCTGTTCCAGAAGAAATATAATCACAAGTTAACATGGTAGAAACAAAGCCCATCCCTAAACCACCAAATTCTTCTGGTACAGCAACGCCTAAAAAACCTAATTCACCAGCTTTACGCATTACATCTTCAGTAAGTGCATAATCTTTTGCTTCGAATCTATCTTTATGAGGAATAATTTCTCTATCATTAAATTCCATCACAGCTTCCTTCATCATTTGCTGCTCTTCAGTAAAATCTTCTGGAGTAAATACATTTTCGCAGCTAGTTTCTTTCACTAAAAACTGTCCGCCTCTTAATAATTCTGCCATTTTTGTTATATTTTAGATTATAGAAGAAAGAAAATAGAAAATAGACCTTTATTGGAGGCTATTTTGGAATCCCATTGTCATTCGCTGGAATTCTTCTATTTTATCTTCAATTTTTTTTAATGTTTCGTTATTTATGTAATTTCTATATTTTGCTACTAACAATTGTGTACCTAGTTCAAAAGATGATCCTAATGAGATATCAAGAAAATGACTAAAAGATTTATCTGTTCTTGAAGATCCTTCTGCAATATTACTTGGCAGAGAAACTGAGCACCTACTAATTTGTGAACTTAAATCATATCTTTCGTGCGTAGGAAAGTTTAATAAAATATCAGAAATGTCATTCGATATCTCTAAACCGAGTTTCCAAATCTTTAAATTTTTGTAATTATGTCTTTGTTTAGCAAACATTAGTCTATTTTCTTTTCTCTATTTTCTCTTTTCTTTTTAAGAAAGAAACTCAAAAACCCCTGCTGCACCTTGTCCTGTTCCAACACACATGGTTACCATTCCGTATTTGTTTTTCATATTTCGTTTGCGCATCTCATCAAATAATTGTACTGATAATTTTGCGCCTGTACAACCTAAAGGATGCCCTAATGCGATTGCACCACCATTTACATTTACAATGTCTTGGTTTAAATCTAACTCGCGCATTACTGCTAAAGATTGCGATGCAAAAGCTTCGTTTAATTCGATTAATTCAATATCTTTTTGTTGTAAACCAGCTTGTTTTAGAGCTTTCGGAATTGCAGCAACAGGACCAATACCCATAATTCTAGGTTCTACACCTGCAGCAGCATAATTTACAACTCTAGCAATCGGTTCTATATTTAATTCTTTTACCATTTCTTCACTCATCACCATTACAAAAGCAGCGCCATCACTCATTTGTGAAGAATTTCCTGCAGTTACACTTCCATTAGCAGCAAAAACAGGTCTTAATTTATTTAAAACTGCTGTAGATGTTCCTGCCCTTGGGCCTTCATCTTTAGTTACTGTATATTTTTTTGTTGCTTTTTTACCATTTTCATCCAAATAGGTTTGCTCAACTTCTATAGGTACAATTTGATCTTGAAAACGATTTTCTGCCTGCGCTTTTAAGGCTTTCATGTGAGAATTGTAAGCAAACTCATCTTGGTCTTCTCTTGATACTTTAAATTGATTGGCTACTGCCTCTGCAGTATTTCCCATTCCCCAGTAATAATCTGCATGTCCATCTTTAATGGTATCGTAATTTAATTCTGGTTTAAAACCTGTCATAGGTACAGAACTCATACTTTCAGATCCACCAGCTATAATACAACTTGCCATACCTGCATTAATTTTAGCAGCTGCCATTGCAATAGTTTCTAATCCTGATGAACAAAAACGATTAACAGTTACACCCGGAACATCCACAGAATTTAATCCTATTAAAGAAATAAAACGTGCCATATTTAATCCTTGCGAACCCTCTGGCATTGCGTTTCCTACAATAACATCATCGATACGTTTTACGTCTAAATTAGGGATTTCTTTCATCATGTGTTGGATTGTTTCTGCACCCAACTCGTCTGCACGTTTAAAGCGAAAAACACCTTTAGGAGCCTTTGCAACTGCAGTTCTATATGCTTTTACTATATATGCTGTTTTCATAAAATTTTAGTTTCTTAAAGGTTTTCCCGTTTTTAACATCGCTTGAATTCTCTCTAACGTTTTACGTTCTGTACACAATGATAAAAACGCTTCTCTTTCTAAATCTAATAAGTATTGTTCAGAGACTAATGTTGGTTCAGATAAATCTCCACCAGCCATAACATAGGCTAATTTATTAGCTATTTTTTGGTCGTGCTCAGAAATGTATTTAGAGTGTTCCATTGAGTCTGTACCCACTAAAAACATACCTAAAGCTTGCTTACCTAACACTTTTACATCTTTACGTTTTGGTGGTTGTGTATAGCCACTTTCTGCCATTAGTTTTGCGTGTGCTTTTGCGGTTGCAATTTGTCTGTCTTTATTAACAACAATCACATCTTTTCCTTTTTGCAATAATCCCAAGTCAAATGCTTCGTAACCAGAAGTAGAAACTTTTGCCATACCAATCGTTAAAAAATTTTCTTGTAAGATATTTAGCTCCACATCACCTTTATTAAAAGAATCTGAGGCTCTTAAAGCCATTTCTTTAGAACCACCACCACCTGGAATTACACCAACGCCAAATTCTACTAAGCCCATATACGTTTCTGCTGCTGCAACCACTTTGTCTGCATGTAAAGAAATTTCGCAACCACCACCTAGGGCCATCCCATGAGGAGCAGAAATAGTTGGTATCGACGAATAACGCATACGCATCATTGTGTCTTGAAAGTATTTTATGGCATAATTTAATTCATCATATTCTTGCTCTACAGCCATCATAAAAATCATACCAATATTTGCACCCACAGAAAAATTTGCAGCTTGATTACCAACTACCAAACCTTGAAAATCTTTTTCTGCTAAATCTAATCCTTTGTTGATTCCAGCCAAAACATCACCACCAATGGTATTCATTTTAGATTGAAATTCTACGTTTAAAATTCCATCTCCAATATCTTCTATAACAACTCCAAAATTTTTGAAAACTTCATTCGATTTTCTGATATTGTCTAAGATGATGAATCCATCTTGACCTGGTTTTTTAGTTTGAGATTTAGAAGGAATATCATAATAATAAGTAGCGCCTTCTTTTACCGAATAAAATGAGGTAACTCCACTTTCTAACATTTCTGTTACCCAAGTAGCAGGCTCAAACCCTTCAGCTTTCATTAATTCGATTCCTTTTTCTACACCAACTGCATCCCAAATTTCAAAAGGGCCATTTTCCCAGCCAAAACCGGCTTTCATTGCATCGTCAATTTTGTACAATTCATCAGAAATTTCTGGAATTCTATTTTGCACATAGGCAAACATTGCAGCGAAATTTTTTCTGTAAAACTCTCCAGCTTTATCTTTTCCACCCACTAAAACTTTAAATCGATCAATAGGTTTGTCAATAGTTTTTGTCAATTCTAAAGTGGCAAATTTTGCTCTTTTTTTAGAACGATATTCCATTGTGTCTAAATCTAAAGTTAGAATTTCGCTTTTACCTTTATCATCTTTTACTTTCTTATAAAAACCTTGTCCTGTTTTACTACCCAACCATTTGTTTTCCATCATTGTGTTGATGAAATTAGGTAGTTTGAAAAGTTCATGTGCTTCATCATCAGGACAGTTTTCATAAATTCCATTGGCAACATGAACCAAAGTATCTAAACCAACAACATCAACAGTTCTAAAGGTGGCAGATTTTGGGCGTCCAATAACAGGTCCTGTTAATTTATCAACTTCCTCAACAGTTAAACCTAATTCTTTTACTTGGTGAAAAAGAGATTGGATTCCGAAAATTCCAATTCTATTTCCAATAAAAGCTGGCGTATCTTTTGCTAAAACTGATGTTTTTCCTAAAAACTTCTCTCCATACATCATTAAGAAATCTGTAACTTCTTGTTTACAATCTGGTCCCGGAACTACTTCAAAAAGTTTTAAATATCTAGGCGGATTGAAAAAGTGCGTTACTGCAAAATGTTTTTGAAAATCTTCACTTCTTCCTTCATTCATAAATTTGATAGGAATACCAGATGTATTAGAAGAAATTATAGTTCCTGGAGTTCTGTGTTTTTCTAGTTTTTCGAAAACTATTTTTTTAATATCTAATCTTTCTACAATAACTTCCATAATCCAATCTACATCTGCAACTTTTGCAATATCATCTTCTAAGTTACCAGTGGTAATTCTGTTTGCAAATTTTTGATTGTAAATAGGAGATGGTTTCGATTTCAAAGAAGCAGCTAATGCATCGTTTACCAATCTATTTCTAACAACTTTGTCTTCTAGTGTAAGTCCTTTTGCTTTTTCTTTTTCGCTCAATTCTCTTGGTACAATATCCAATAATAGAACTTCTACGCCAATATTTGCAAAATGACAAGCAATACCACTTCCCATAATTCCGGAACCAATAATTGCTACTTTTTTTATTCTTCTAGTCATTTGTTTTATTTTTTTAAACTGCTTTTTTATTAATGTCAGTAAATATTTTCTTGTCTGAAATTAACTTATTTATAGTGGATGTTACATTAAAAAAACCTTCTAAATCTTTTTCTGAAACATGGTTTATTATCGTTTCGTTAAACTGTATTACATGGCCTTTAGAAACGCTGCGCATTTCTTTACCATAATCTGTTAGTTTAATAATTACGCTTCTTCCATCATCTGGGTTTTTTTCCCTAAAAATTGCGCCTTTATCTTCCATGTTTTTTAATATTCTAGAAAGACTTGTAGGTTCCATACCCATTAATGGACCTAAAGCTGTAGAAGGTGTCCCTTTTTCTTTATCGATATTTAACAATACAAAAGCAGTAGCCATCGTACTGTTGTGCTTAAAAGCTTGTTCATTATACATCTTAGCAACAGCTTGCCATGTTGCTCTTAGTTGATGATCTATAGTTTTGTCTTTATTCATTGCATCAAATATATAAAAATTTATTATGCACGCATAGTAAATTGTAAAAAAGTTATGCATGCATAGTAAATTTAACAAAAATTTTATTCTTTTAAGTTGTTAGAAAATTGTTACAAATAGCGATAAATATGTAAGTTTGTATAAATTGCATTGATCATCTATTTCAAAAAATAAAAATGAGCAACTTACTAGAAATAAATCATGTTGTAAAAAAGTATGGGGACTTTACAGCTTTAAATGATGTTTCTATTCATATTCCTAAAGGAAGTGTATACGGACTTTTAGGACCAAATGGAGCAGGAAAAACATCGTTGATTAGAATTATAAATCAAATTACAATGCCAGATGCTGGTAGCGTTTTTTTAGATGGAGAAAAATTAGCTCCACATCATATAGAACAAATTGGTTACTTACCAGAAGAGCGAGGTTTGTATAAATCTATGAAAGTAGGTGAACAAGCATTATACTTAGCACAATTAAAAGGTTTAAGCAAAGCAGAAGCTAAAAAAAGATTAAAATATTGGTTTGAAAAATTTGATATTTCTGCTTGGTGGAATAAAAAAATTGAAGAACTTTCGAAAGGAATGGCTCAAAAAGTACAATTTATTGTGACTGTTTTGCACGAACCAAAATTATTAATTTTCGATGAACCTTTTTCTGGTTTTGATCCTATAAATGCACAAATAATTGCCAAAGAAATTTTACAATTAAGAGATAAAGGAGCCACTATTATTTTTTCTACCCATAGAATGGAGTCTGTAGAGGAAATGTGTGATGAAATTGCATTGATTAACAAATCAAACAAAATTTTAGATGGTAAATTAGATGATATTAAACGAGCATTTAGAACCAATACTTTTCAGGTTGGATTAAAAACAGTCAATGTAAATGAAGTAATAAACGCATTAAAAGAAAATTTTACGGTTTATCCTGCGGATTTTAAATTGTTAAGTGATGGATTAACCTTAAATGTTCAATTAAATGAAGGAGATACTTCTAATGATTTATTATCGTTTTTAACCAATAGAGGAGAAGTGCAACATTTTGTAGAGTTAATACCGAATGCAAATGATATTTTTATACAAGCCATAAATAAAAATAATTAATGATGAGTAAATTAAAATTAATTATACAGAGAGAATTTGTTGCTAAAGTGCGTAATAAATCTTTTATAGTTATGACTTTTTTAAGTCCGTTAATTATGGTAGGTATGATTACATTGGTTGTTTTTTTAATGAAAAAGAATGATGAGAAAGCCAAAGATATTTTATATG
Source organism: Polaribacter sp. (assembly GCF_965656025.1). GTDB lineage: Bacteria > Bacteroidota > Bacteroidia > Flavobacteriales > Flavobacteriaceae > Polaribacter. The sequence goes on along the minus strand of NZ_CBFHJT010000010.1, from coordinate 37,237 downwards.
TAGATAATTCTGGTATGTTTACCAATAACGATTTTAAAAGCACAAAGTCTATTAAATATACAGATTATACATCTACAGGAATTACAGAAACAAAGAAGAAAGTAGAAGAAGGTAGTTTTTATGGAGTTTTATTTATACCAAAACAAGATAGTTTAGAAATTTTAGCAAAAAATATAGAATTTTATTCTAAAGATTCGCCGAGTATATCCATTATAAACTCTATTGAAAATAAAATAGAAACCAAATTAAAAAATCAAAAACTAACAAATTTTGGTATCGATTTAAAAAAGATTGAAGCAGCAAAAATTAATACAGAAATAAAAATGTATGATTTTTCAGGAGAGCAATCATCAAAAATGAAAAATTGGATTAAAATTATTTTTGGTGCAATAGCGGGTTATTTTTTGATGATGTTTGTTATGATTTACGGAACCTCCGTAATGAGAAGTGTTATAGAAGAAAAAACAAGCAGAATTATAGAAGTTATTGTGTCTTCTGTAAAACCGTTTCAATTAATGTTGGGTAAAATTATAGGTAATGCCTCTGCTGGCTTATTACAGTTTTTTATTTGGGGTGTTTTATTGTTTGTAATTTTAACAATTTTAGCATCAGTTTTTGGAGTAGATATGTCTGAAATGCAAAATACAGCCACTTCTTCTGCACAAATGGATGCTGTTAAAAATGCGGCTGAAGGCGATAAAATGCAATTAATGGTACAAGAAATTTTAAACTTACCAATATTAAAATTATTTGTACTTTTTATATTTTACTTTTTAGGAGGTTATATGTTATATAGCTCTTTATTTGCAGCTGTAGGTGCAGCTGTAGATAATGAAACAGACACACAACAGTTTATGTTACCTATCATGTTGCCATTAATATTAGGTGTTTATGTTGGGTTTGCAACTGTAATAAACGATCCTCATGGGCCTATTGCAGTTATATTTTCGCACATACCATTAACAAGCCCTATTGTAATGTTAATGAGGGTTCCATTTGGAGTTTCTTGGTACGAGCTTTTAATTTCTATGGCAATATTAGTGGTAACTTTTGTATTTATGGTATGGCTAGCAGCAAAAATTTACAGAGTGGGTATTTTAATGTATGGTAAAAAACCAACTTACAAAGACCTGTACAAATGGTTAAAATATTAAGATATGCAAGATAAAATAGATCAAGTTAAAGATACAATTGTAGAAGAGGCAAACTCTGTTTTAGATTATACATTTACTTTTACAGAAGAAATTACTATTTCTGTTAAAGGTTTAATTTTAATTGCTATTGCTTTAATTTTAACTTCTGTAATCCTAAAATTTGTTAGAAGGTTTTTAACCAGAAAATTACCACAAAACGATAAACAAAAATTTGTTACTGTATTTACTTACATAAGGTGGTTTGTATTTTTAGTTATATTTTTAATAGGAATGCATGCATCTGGTGTAAATGTTACAGCAGTTTTTGCAGCATCAGCAGCTTTATTAATTGGTGTTGGTTTGGCTTTACAAACCCTGTTTCAAGATATTATATCTGGTATTTTTATATTGGTAGACCAATCTGTACATGTAGGTGATATTATTGAGTTAGAAGGCAAAGTAGGTAGAGTTTTAGACATCAGGTTAAGAACCACCAGAGCAGTAACAATAGACAACAAGGTTTTGGTAATTCCAAATCATTTGTATTTAACAAATATTTTATTCAATTGGACAGAAAATGGAACAGAAACAAGAGAGGTTGTAAATGTGGGTGTAGCTTACGGTAGTGATGTTGAGTTGGTTAAAAAATTATTATTAGAAGTTGCTAAAAAACACGATAAAATTTTAAAAATACCAGAACCCACTGTATTATTTACAGATTTTGCAGACAGTTCCTTAAATTTTAGATTGGTTTTTTCGCTAAACAATAGTTTTGAAGCAAGATTTGTACAAAGTGATTTGCGTTTTGATATAGACAAAGCATTTAGAGAAAATGGGGTTACGATTCCTTTTCCACAAAGAGATGTTCATTTCTTTGATAAAAGTTCAAAAGCTTAAAAGAAGACCTTAAAAAATAAAAAATGAGTAAGATTTTAATTATCGAAGACGAAGCAGCCATTAGAAGGGTGCTTATGAAAATTATTTCAGAAGAAAATGATGCTTATAAAGTAGAAGAAGCTGAAGATGGGTTGTTAGGCATAGAAATGATAAAAAACAACGACTATGATTTGGTTTTGTGCGACATAAAAATGCCAAAGATGGATGGTGTTGAGGTATTAGAAAAAGCTAAAAAAATAAAACCAGAAATACCGATTGTTATGATTTCTGGTCATGGAGATTTAGATACAGCTGTAAATACAATGCGTTTAGGTGCATTCGATTATATATCGAAACCACCAGATTTAAATCGTTTGTTAAATACAGTTAGAAATGCATTAGAAAAGAAAACTTTAGTTGTAGAAAATAAAAGATTAAAGAAAAAAGTAAGTAAAAATTATCAAATGATTGGCGAGAGTGCTGCTATTTCTCACATTAAAGAAATCATAGAAAAAGTTGCAGCTACAGATGCTAGAGTGTTAATTACAGGACCCAATGGAACTGGTAAAGAATTGGTTGCACATTGGTTGCATGAAAAATCAGAGCGTGCTAAGGCACAAATGATTGAAGTAAATTGTGCTGCAATTCCCTCTGAATTGATAGAAAGTGAACTTTTTGGACATGTAAAGGGTTCTTTTACAGGAGCTAATAAAGATAGAGCAGGTAAATTTGAAGCTGCAAATGGAGGTACTATTTTTCTAGATGAAATAGGAGATATGAGTCTGTCTGCACAATCAAAAGTTTTACTTGATTTTCAAGAAAACAAAATATCTAGAGTAGGTTCTGATAAAGACATAAAAGTAAATGTTAGAGTTGTTGCTGCAACCAATAAAAACTTAAAAGAAGAAATTGTTGAAGGACGTTTTAGAGAAGATTTATATCACAGGTTAGCTGTAATTTTAATAAAGGTACCAGCTTTAAATGATAGGAGAGAAGATATACCACTATTGGTAGATTTTTTTGCTAAAAAAATATCAGAAGAACAAGGCACCCCTAAAAAAGACTTTTCTAAAGAAGCTATTAAACTGTTGCAAGAATATGATTGGACTGGGAATATTAGAGAATTAAGAAATGTGGTAGAACGTTTAATTATTTTAGGAGAAAAAGAAGTTTCTGCGAATGATATTAAATTATTTGCGAGTAAGTAAAGAATTATCTTATTAAAAGATAAAAAAAGAGGAAATTAAATGTAATTTCCTCTTTTTTTATTTGTTGCTATTTTTGAACTTATTTCAAATCAAATCGATCTAAATTCATCACTTTGGTCCAAGCTTTTATAAAGTCTTTTACAAAACGATCTTGTCCATCACTAGCTCCATAAACCTCAGCAATTGCTCTTAATTCTGTATTAGAACCAAAAATTAAATCGGCTCTTGTACCAGAAAATTTCATAGCGTTTGTTTTTCTATCCCTTCCTATAAATTCTTTTTCTTCTGATGAAGCTGCTTTCCAAGTGAAAGAAAAATCTAAAAGATTAGTAAAAAAGTCGTTTGATAAAGTTCCTTTATTTTCTGTAAATACACCATGATTTGAACCATCGTAATTTGCACCTAAAACACGTAAGCCACCAACCAAAACAGTCATTTCTGGAACAGATAGGGTTAATAAGTTGGCTTTATCTACTAATAAATCTTCCGCAGCTATATTTAAATCTCCTCTAATATAATTTCTAAATCCATCTGCTAAAGGCTCTAAATATCCAAACTGTTCTAAATCTGTTTGCTCTTGTGTTGCATCTCCTCTTCCCGGATAAAAATCTAATGTTTCAGTATAACCGGCATTTGTTAATCCTTTTTCAACCCCAACATTTCCAGCAAGTACTATTAAATCTGCTAAAGAAACTTCACCTTTAAATTTTTCTTTTATATCCTTTAAAACAGAAAGTACCTTCTCTAATTCAGCTGGATTATTTACTTCCCAACTTCTTTGAGGTTCTAAAGCAATACGTGCTCCGTTTGCACCACCTCTATTATCAGACCCTCTAAATGTTGAGGCAGACGCCCAAGCTGTAGTAACTAATTGCGATACCGTTAATCCAGAATCTGAAATTAATTCTTTTAGTGAAGAAATATCAGCATCACTTAAAGTATAGTTTACTTCAGGAATAGGATCTTGCCATACCATAGTTTCTTCAGGAATTTCAGGTCCTAAATAACGAGAAGTTGGTCCTAAATCACGATGTGTTAATTTATACCACGCTTTAGCAAAAGCATCTTCAAATGCTTTGTGGTCTTTATGAAAACGTTTAGAAATTTCTAAATATTTTGGGTCTACTTTTAGAGCAATATCTGCGGTAGTCATCATTAAATCTTGTTGTTCATTTGCATTACCAGCTTTGGGTGCTCTTTTTGCATTAGAAGCTGCTGTAGGTTTCCATTGATGCGCACCTGCAGGACTTTTGGTTAATTCCCAGTCATAATTTAATAAAACATCAAAATAATCTGCATCCCAACGAGTTGGATTTGGTGTCCATGCACCTTCAATTCCACTGGTAATGGTGTCGTCTAAAAAACCAGTACCAAAACTATTTTTCCAACCTGTACTCATTTCTTCAATAGATGCTCCATGTGGCTCTTTGCCAACGTATTTATTTGGATCTGCTGCACCATGAGCTTTCCCAAATGTATGGCCTCCTGCAACTAAAGCTACAGTTTCTTCATCATTCATTGCCATTCTACCAAAGGTTTCTCTAACATTTTGTGCAGATCCCATAGGATCTGGATTCCCATTTGGTCCTTCAGGGTTTACGTAAATCCAACCCATCATTACTGCTGCAAGAGGATCTTCTAAATCGCCATTTTCATATCTATCATCATTGGCTCCCCATTCCGTTTCGCTTCCCCAGTAAATATCTTGTTCAGGTTCCCAAACGTCTTCTCTACCACCTGCAAAACCTAAGGTTGGAAAACCCATAGATTCTAAAGCGCAATTTCCTGCTAAAATCATTAAATCTGCCCAAGAAATTTTGTTCCCATATTTTTGTTTTATGGGCCATAATAATAAACGAGCTTTGTCTAAATTACCATTATCTGGCCAACTATTTATTGGGGCAAAACGTTGGTTACCAGTTCCAGCACCACCACGTCCATCACCAACTCTATAAGTACCAGCACTATGCCATGCCATTCTTATCATTAACCCTCCATAATGCCCATAATCTGCTGGCCACCAATCTTGAGAGTCTGTCATAAATTCTTTGAGTTCTTTCTTTAACGCATCATAATCTAAACTATTAAATGCATCAGCATAGTTAAAATCATCTCCCATAGGATTGGATTTAGATGCATTTTGTCTTAATATATTTAGTTTTAATTCATTAGGCCACCAATCTCTATTTTTAACACCTTGACCAGATGTTTGTTTGGTTGTTCCACTTAAAAAAGGGCATTTAGCAGCACTTTCGTTTAATTCAAAATTTTTACCATTATGTTGATTACTTGAGTTTGTATTATTTTCCATTGAGTAGTTTTTTTAAATTTATAGAATGTAAACTTACAAGATTTCTTTAAATAAGTAAAATCTATAATTATTATTATATAATAAGAATAAACAATAGTATGTTTCTTTAAATTTACAAAAATATTTGATTATATATTTAATATAATTATATCTTATTTAATATTTAGGTTTTTATAAATTTAATCTATATTGAAATAAATACTTATCATAAAAATTTTAACTTTTAAATTGGTTCATTTCTATCTTTGTGTCAATAAAAAACAAATATTAATCAATAAAAATAAAAATAATGGCAACAGCAGTTGGTAAAAAATTTCCAGATTTAAATGTAGACGCAATGAATGAAATGGGTGATACATTTAAATTAAATGTATTAGAAGAAGCAGTAAATAACAAAAAGAAAGTTTTGTTATTCTGGTATCCTAAAGATTTTACATTTGTATGTCCTACAGAATTACACGCTTTTCAAGCTGCTTTAGAAGAATTCGAAAAAAGAAACACAATTGTTATTGGTGCTTCTTGCGATACTCCTGAAGTACACTTTGCATGGTTAAGTACTTCTAAAGATAATGGAGGTATAGAAGGGGTAACATATCCAATTTTAGCAGATAGCAATAGAAATTTATCATCAATTTTAGGTATTTTAGACATCACAAATGAAACTTTTGATGAAGCTACGCAAACTGTACAAGTAGAAGGAGATAATGTTACTTACAGAGCAACGTATTTAATAGATGAAGAAGGTACTGTTTTTCATGAAGGAATCAATCACATGCCAGTAGGTAGAAATGTAAACGAATTTTTACGTTTAATTGATGCTTACTCGCACGTACAATCTCATGGTGAAGTTTGTCCAGCAAACTGGGAAGAAGGTAAAGAAGCAATGTCTCCTAATGCAAAAGGAACTGCTGATTACTTAGCAAAAAACTAATATTTAATTAACAAAAAGGAAACAAAACGTGTTGAGTTTTGGGGGAAACAAAACACGTTTCCTTTTTTAATAAAAAAGAAACTATGGTTCAAGAATTAACAGAAGACAATTTACAAGAAATTTTAAACGGAAATGAAAAGGTGGTAGTACAATATTCTGCAACTTGGTGTGGTAATTGTAGAATAATGAAACCAAAATTTAAAAAATTATCTACAGAATTAGAAGATTTGAAATTTGTAATTGTAGATGCAGAAAAATTTCCAGAAAGTAGAAAGTTAGCAGATGTAAGTAATTTACCAACTTTTGCTACTTTTGTAGATGGTGAAAAGAAAAATCAAACACAAACAAACAAGTTTGATGTTTTGAAAGATTTAGTAAATGAAATTCAATAAACTTCTTTTTTAAGAAGTAAAAATATACTTATGAAATTACCTGTAATAAAACATTTGACTAATTTTATTGAAGAAAACGATCAAGATTACATTTTAGAAACGATAGAAACTTTAGAGGCCTTAACAGAAGTACCTTCTTTAAAAGATGAAGAATTAGATGTTATTGGAGAGTTAATTTCTAATATGTATGGTGCAGTAGAGGTTGATAAAATGGTAAAAGATGGCACACCAAAAAAAGAGGCTTTAAATACGTTTATGAAACGTGTTTTAGGGTCTATCGATACCTAAATTATCAATATTACTAATTAAAAATCCCAAGCATTAGCTTGGGTTTTTTTTATTTTAATGATGTGTTAATTGCTCAATAATTTCTAAATGTTCAGGAAATTCACCAGCTAATTCTTTAGAAGAAGGCAAAACAAAATCTCTAAAATCAAAACCAGGAGATACTGTACAGCCCACCAATGAAAAAGAATCTTTATCTAATACTTCTGCAGCAAAATAGTAATGAGCAGGAACCGTAAACTGAAATACTTCATCGTTTTTAAAATCATCTCCAATTAAGGTAAAAGAATACTCTCCTTGGGGAGAAATTGTATGTAGTTTTAAAGTGGAGCCCTTATAAAAATGCCAGATTTCATCTTGGTTAATTTTATGAAAAGCAGAAAATTTATCTGAAGTTAACAAAAAGTAAATACTAGTACAATAATTTCTATTTCCTTCGAAATATTCTTGTAAGTTTTCTTCAGCTATGGTGCCTTTACTTCTATATACTTCTTTAAAATATCCACCCTCTGGGTGTTCTTGTAAATTAAAGTGATCAATTATTGTTTTTGCATCCATTTTTTTAATTTTCTAAAATTTATAACCTAGTGTAATACGAACTTGTTTCAATATAGGTTGTATTATTTTGAAGTTTTTATGTGATGATTTCTTCATTCTATTACTCTACAAGTTGAAGAATAAAAATGACCAAAATATATTTAAAATCATCAACTTTCTCTTTTCTTTTCTTCGTTGGATTTTTTAATAATAGCCTTTAAACGTTCTTTATTCCGTTGTTTTTCGAGTTTTACTTTATTGATTTTTTGATTCATCAATTTAGTATGTTTCGCTTTATTGACTGTATTTTTTTCTTTTCCTCTTTTGGGCATCATCTAAAACTTATAAAGTAAAAGTACAATATTTAGGAATAATACAAATCAACTGACACTTTCTATTTTTTTCTTTAAAATCTACTATCTTCGTTTTTTTTAAATAACAAATTAGAATGATTAGAAGTTTAAAGGATTATATAGTTATTGGCTTAAAGGGAATGGCAATGGGTGCTGCAGATGTTGTGCCGGGTGTATCTGGTGGTACAATTGCTTTTATTTCAGGGATTTATGAAGAATTATTAAGTTCCATTAGCAATGTAAATTTTAAATTGATAAAAACGCTTAAAAATGAAGGTATTAAAGCTGCTTGGAAACAAGTAAATGGTTCTTTTCTACTAGCGCTTTTTATAGGAATTTTTATCAGTATTATTTCTTTAGCCAAAACTATTAAATGGTTGTTAGAAAACCAACCAGTGTTACTTTGGTCTTTCTTTTTTGGATTGGTGTTGGCAAGTATTATTTATATTGGTAAACAAGTAGAAAAATGGAATTTTAAAATAATATTATTTTTTATTTTAGGAATTGCTTTTGGATACAGTATCACAGTAATACCCTCTACAAATGCGGCAGACAGTAGCTTTTTGTTTTTAGTTTTTGCAGGTGCTATTGCATCTTGTGCAATGATTTTGCCAGGTATTTCAGGATCTTATATCTTACTTTTAATTGGTGTATATCCTATTGTTATGACTGCAATTACCAATAAAGATTTTAAAATAATTAGTGCCATTGGTATAGGTGTAGTTGTAGGTTTGTTATCTTTTTCAAAATTATTAAAATGGTTGTTTACCAACTATAAAAATCAAATGTTAATTGTACTAACAGGTATTATGTTAGGTTCTTTAAATAAAGTTTGGCCTTGGAAAGAAACCGTTTCTACATACGTTAATAGTCATGGTGTTACCAAACCTTTGGTAGAGCAGAGTATTTCTCCTTTTTCTTATCATGAAGATTCACAATTAGTATCGGCAACTATATTAGCAGTTGTAGGATTTGTATTAATTTTAGTTATGGAAAAATTAGCTGTAAAAAAAGCATAAATGCAAAAAAGAAGAACCTTTTTAGAAAAAACATATCTTTTTTTAAAAGGATTAGCCATGGGCGCAGCAAACAAAGTGCCTGGTGTTTCTGGTGGTACAGTTTCTTTTGTTTTTGGTTTTTACGAAGAGTTAATTTATTCTTTTAGAAAAATAAATTTAGTAGCTTTTAAACTGTTAATTAATGGGCGGTTTAAAAGTTTTTTTACTTATACAAATGGGCAATTTTTATTATTGATAATGGGAGGTAGTATTTTTAGCTACTTCAGTATTTCTTTAGTTTTAGATTACTTTTTAGAAAATTATGAACTTTATGTTTGGAGCTGGTTTTTTGGAATGATTATAGGCTCAATTTATTATATTGGTAAAGATTTTGGAGAATGGAATAGGACCAACATCATTTCTTTAATAATTGGAGCAGTTGTAGGAATTGGAATTAGTTTTTTAAAACCTGCAGGAGAAAATGATAACTTATGGTTTGTGTTTATTTGCGGTATTATTGGGGTTTCTGGCATGACTTTACCAGGTTTGTCTGGTTCTTTTATTTTAATTCTATTAGGTAATTATGTGTTGTTATTGGTAGATTCTGTAAACGAATTACTCTACATAGTTAGTAACTTGGTAGTTGGTAATTTTGATGTATTACAAGATCCAGAAAAAATTAAATATTTAAAAATAATTAGTGTTTTTACAGCAGGGTCTCTGTTTGGTTTGGTTTCTATAAGTCATGTTCTGGGGTATGTTTTAAAACGATATCATAGTATTGTAACAGCTGTAATTATTGGTTTTATTACAGGTTCTTTAGGTATTGTTTGGCCTTGGAAAAACGCAGTTTTTTTACAAAAAAATAATACTTTTTTGGTAGATAAAAATGGTAATAAAATTGTAGAAAATTACAATCGATATTTACCAGATTTGGCATCAACAGAAACTTGGGTTGCTATTTTTTATGTTATTTTAGGTATTGCATTAATTTTAATTATAGATTTTTATGGGCGAAAAAAGAAATAAAGTATTTGGTCTTTTAGGGAAAAACATTTCTTATTCATTTTCTAGAGGATATTTTACAGAAAAGTTTAAAAACTTACACTTAGAAAATCACAATTATAAAAATTTCGATATTCAAGAAATAGCTAAATTTCCTGATATTATTAAAAATGAAGAATTTTTAGCGGGTATGAATGTAACCATACCTTACAAAGAAGCAGTAATTCCTTTTTTAAATAAATTAGATAAAACAGCTAAAAAAATAGGGGCTGTAAATACTATAAAAATTACAAAAAGAGGTAATTTAAAAGGATACAATACAGATGTTGTTGGTTTCGAACAATCCATTTTACCATTTATAAAAAAACACCACACACATGCATTAATTCTAGGTACAGGTGGAGCATCTAAAGCGATAGCTTATGCTTTAACGAAAAATAATATCAAGTATAAATTTGTTTCTAGAAAACCATCAGGAAAAAAAGAAATTTCTTACGAAGATGTATCAGAAAAAAGGATGCATAAATATCAAATAATCATCAATTGTACGCCTTTAGGAACTTCACCAAATACTCATTTGTGCCCAAATATTCCTTATCAGTTTTTAACACATCAACATTTATTGTTCGATTTGGTGTACAATCCAGAAGTTTCTACATTTTTATCTAAAGGATTAGCGCAAGGAGCAGCCATTAAAAACGGATACGAAATGTTAGAATTACAAGCAGAAGAGTCTTGGAGAATCTGGAATCAGTCCAAATAATTCAAAAACAAACAACTTCTTGTTAGTCTTGTAAGTTGTCAGTATCTTTATAGACTATAATAATAATGTATTATTAATCGAACTTAAACATTGTAGATATGTTAGATACTAACGAAGAAAACGTTGAAAAATCAGTAAATAAAACTGATAAAATTACCAGCAAACCAAAAGAAACTGAAGAAAATACTTCAAAAACGGCTAAGGAAGAAGGAGCAAAAGAGGCGGAGATTGAAGAGACTTCAGAAGAGCCTGTAAAAGAAGTTAAAGACGAAAACTCAGATGCTGTAGATGAAGTAGAAAAATCGGTTGCAGAAGATGCAGAAAATAACGATTCTAAAGAGGAGAAAGAAGAAGAAGAAAAAGTAGACTATTCAAAATTTACTCTAGAAGAATTGGTAACTACTTTAGAAAAAGTAATTTCTAACAACCCTGTACAGAAAATAAAAAATCAAGTAGAAGGCATTAAAAGTGCATTTAATACAA
>NZ_CBFHJT010000010.1:24077-25864 GCF_965656025.1 Polaribacter sp. | reverse complement strand
ATAAAAACTACATACAATAATTTACTTTCTAAATACAAAAAAGAAAGAGATGCACACTACAAAGCATTAGAAAAACAACTGAACGAAAATTTAGAAAAAAGATTAAACGTTATAGAAGGTTTAAAAACTCTTATAGAAAATGCTGATACAAATACTATGTATAAAGAGTTTAAAGAGTTGCAAGACTCTTGGCGAGCAATTGGTCCTGTTTCTAAAACGAGATATAATGATACTTGGAAAACTTATCATCATCATGTAGAGCGTTTTTACGATTTACTACACATGAGTAATGATTTTAGAGATTTAGACTTTAAAAATAACTTAGAAGAAAAGCTTAAAATTATAGAGAAAGCAGAGGCTTTATCAGAAATGACAGATATAAAGCAAGCTTTTAAAGAATTACAAGTTTTGCATAAAACTTGGAAAGAAGATGTTGGGCCAGTAGCCAGAGAAATGAGAGAAGATATCTGGAAGAAATTTAGTGCTGCTACTAAAAAAATTCACGATAGACGTCATGAGCATTACAAAGAAATGAAGTCTAAATATCAAGATATTATTAAAGAAAAATTGGTAGTTATAGAGGCTATAGATGCTTACGATACTTCTAAAAACAAAACGCATAAAGACTGGCAAAAAAGTATTAAAGAAATAGAAGCATTAAGACAAGAGTATTTTAAAGCAGGTAAATTACCCTACGCAAAGAGCGAAGAAGTTTGGCAAAAATTTAAAAAAGCTACCAAGAAATTTAACAGTGCTAAAAACCTTTTTTACAAATTAGAAAAAAATGAACAACAAGAAAATTTAAAAAAGAAGTTGGCGTTGATAGAAATTGCAGAATCTGTAAAAGATAGCACAGATTGGGATATGGCAACAAATGCTGTAAAACAAATACAAGCAGATTGGAAAAAAATAGGCCATGTACCTAGAAAATTTTCTGATGATATTTGGAAAAAATTTAAAAGCGCATGTAATCATTATTTTGATAGATATCATGATCAAAAAAATGCAGTTAGTAAAGAGCAGCAAGCTGTAATAGATGCTAAAAAAGAATTTTTAGAAACTCTAAAAGATAAAAAAGACCTAACGAAAGAAAAAGTTTTAGCAATTATAGAGGAGTGGAAAAACTTAGGAGCTTTACCAAGAAGTGTTAGGCATCTAGAAGGTAAGTTTAACAAACAGGTAGATAAAATGTTAGAAAGTTTATCTTTAGACAAACAAGAAGTTTCTATGTTGAAGTTTACTAATGTAGTAGATGGTTTAGCAGCAAATAATGATGTTAGAAAATTAGACTCAGAACAAATATTTGTTAGAAAAAAGATAGACGAAATTGTTAGAGAAATACAACAGTTAGAAAATAATCTAGGGTTCTTTTCTAACGCAAAAGATGATAATCCATTGGTTTTAAATGTTAAAAATAAAGTGCAAGAATTTAAAGATGATTTAGCTATTTGGAAAGACAAATTAAGTTATCTTAAAAATTTAGATTATTAGTTATTTCAAAATGTATAAATAAAAAAAACTCGAAGCTTTAACTTCGAGTTTTTTTTATTTATGTTTTATTTTTCTTAAGAAAATAATTTATCCATTTTAGCTTTTTCTTCTTCTGCTAAAGCAGCATCAACTAAAATACGTCCACTATGTTCGTCTATAGTAATTCTCTTTCTGTTAGCAATTTCTAACTGAACTTGTGGTGGAATTGTAAAGTAAGAGCCACCAGAAGCGCCTCTTTCTATAGCAACAACAGCCAAACCATTTTTTACTTTATTTCTAATTCTAGAATATGCAGA
>NZ_CBFHJT010000010.1:22554-23979 GCF_965656025.1 Polaribacter sp. | reverse complement strand
AGCCACCAGAAGCGCCTCTTTCTATAGCAACAACAGCCAAACCATTTTTTACTTTATTTCTAATTCTAGAATATGCAGAAAATAAATGCTTGTCTAAAGATTGAGAAAACTCTTCAGATTTTTCAGCTAATAATTTTTCCTCTTTTTCAGTTTCTTTTAAAATAGCATCTAATTCAGCCTTTTTGTGCGCTAAATGTTGTTCTTGCTTTTCTAATTTTTCTTTAGTAGCATCAATAACTTCATGCTTTTGAGCAATTTTAGCTTTGTACTCATTAATTCTTTTTTCTGCCAATTGTATTTCTAAATCTTGAAATTCAATTTCTTTAGATAAAGAGTCAAACTCTCTGTTATTTCTAACATTTTTTTGTTGCTCTTCGTATTTTTTCATCAATGCTTTAGAATCTTCAATAGCCTGTTTTTTATTGTTGATTTCTGTTTCTAAGTTAGCAGCATCTTCTGATAAGTTTGAAATACGCGTATTTAAACCGGCAACTTCATCCTCTAAATCTTCTACTTCTAAAGGTAACTCACCTCTAACATTTCTAATTTCGTCAATTCTAGAGTCTATTAATTGTAAGTCATACAATGCTCTTAATTTTTGTTCAACTGAAATTTCTTTCTTCTTTGCCATGTTTATATGTAATAAATTGGATTTGTACTTTTTTCTGATAAAATGATTGCAAAATTACTAAATTTTTTCGTAAGATAATCAACCAAAAGGTTTTTTGTAAACTGTTCGCTCTCATAATGTCCAATATCTGCTAATAAAATGCTTTTTTCAGCCTTAAAAAAGTCATGATATTTAAAATCTGCACTTACATAAGCATCTGCACCCGCTTTCTTGGCATTAGAAATAGCAAAACTACCAGAGCCACCTAAAACAGCTACTTTTTTTATTTTTTTATTTAATAATTCTGAGTGTCTTACACATGCTGTTTTCATTTTCTGTTTTAAAAACATTAAAAATTCTTTTTCACTCATTTCTCGCTCAAGTTCACCAAGCATGCCCATTCCTATATTTTGATGTACATTTTGGGTGGTTGTTGTCTCGTAAGCAACTTCTTCATAGGGATGATTCTCTTGCAAAGCTTTTAAAATAGCGCTTTCATTTTTGCTTTCAAAACTTACCGAAATTTGCGTTTCGTTTTCTGTATGCAATTTTCCTTTTTCACCTAAAACAGGATTTGAGTTTTCATTTCCTCTAAAAGTTCCTTCACCTTCAATGTTAAAAGAACATTGGTCGTAATTACCAATGTTTCCTGCATCTACTTTAAATAGAGCATTTCTTAAATTTTCTGCTTCTTTAGTAGGTACATAAGTGGTTAGTTTTTTTATAATTCCCTTTTTAGGAATTAAAATTTTTGTGTTGGTTAAGCCTAAAACAGCACACATTTTTGCAGAAACGCCGTTTCTAGAATTATCTAA
>NZ_CBFHJT010000010.1:19727-22454 GCF_965656025.1 Polaribacter sp. | reverse complement strand
GCTGTATGAGTTGCATAAATAGCAATGTCATTTTTAATCGCTTTTAAAACCACACGTTCTACATAAGAGTTACCATTTAGTTTTTTTAAACCGCCAAAAATTATAGGGTGAAAGCTAACAATTAAATTGCAGTTTTTTGAAATAGCTTCATCTACAGTTTCTTCTAGCGTATCTAAAGTTACTAACACACCTGTAATTTCGGAGTTATAATTACCCACCAATAAACCAACATTGTCAAAATCTTCTGCGTACTGCAAAGGCGCTAATTCTTCTATGTAATTTGTAATGTCTTTAACAATCATTTCTGTAATTTTCGAATACCAAAGTTAACATTTTTAATGTATTTTTACCCTGATGAAAGTAATTAGATTTTTATTGTTTCCGTTTACAATTTTGTATCATTTTGTAACCAAACTAAGAAACTTATTTTTTGATAACGGAATTTTAAAACAAACTCTTTTTAAAATCCCTGTAATTGTTGTGGGTAATTTAAGTGTGGGGGGAACAGGTAAAACGCCACAAATAGAATATTTAATTCGTTTGCTACAAAATAATTACAAAACAGCAGTTTTAAGTAGAGGTTATGGCAGAAAAACAAAAGGTTATATTCATTTAAATGATCAACATACTGCAAATGATGTAGGTGATGAGCCTTTGCAATATTTTAAAAAATTTACAAATATTGATGTTGCTGTAGATGAAAATAGAGTAGAGGGTATTCAATACTTGTTAGCAAATAACAATCCAGAAGTGGTTTTGTTAGATGATGCTTATCAACATAGAAAAGTAGAGGGCAGTTTTTATGTTTTACTTACAAAATATAACGATTTATTTGTAGAAGATTATTTGTTGCCAACTGGAAATTTAAGAGAAAGTAGTTCTGGGGCAAAAAGAGCCGACGTTATTTTAATTACCAAATGTCCTGAAAGTTTGCTAGAAAATGAGCAGAGTAGTATCAAACAAAAATTATCAAAATTTAATAAACCTGTTTTTTTTACAAGTATATCTTATGCAAAAAATATAAAAGGGTTTTATCAATTTGATATAGAAAATTTAAAAGAATACAGTGTTTTATTAATTACAGGTATAGCAAACCCAAATCCTTTAATCCAATACTTAAAAGAGCATCAAATACAAATACAACATCTAAAATATAAAGATCATCATAATTTTACAGATATAGAAATTGTAGATATTTTAAATAGATTTAAAGAAGAAACTGCTACTAAAAAATTAATTTTAACTACTGAAAAAGATTACGTTAGATTATCACCATACATAAAAGAACTCTCTTATTTACCTATAGAAACTAAGTTTTTACAAAATCAACATACAGATTTTGATAGGCTTATATATAAGCATTTAAAAGAATTTTCGATTTAATTCTCTCTTAAAGCGTGTTTTTAAAAAGTGATTTAATAATACCATCAGAAAGCCCGATTTTTGGTACATATATTTTTCTAGCACCACTCCATTTCATAGCAGAAAGATATATTTTAGTGGCAGGTATAATAACATCTGCTCTATCTGGGTTTAAGCTAAGTTCAGAAATTCTATCCTCAAAGCTCATATTTTTTAAGAATTGATATTGTGCATTTAGGTAAATAAAAGAAATAGGTTTTCCTTCGGTTCTGCCCGACATTTTAAAGAGTTTATTGATGTTTCCTCCAGAACCTATTAAAGAAACTCTTTTTAAATCTTTTGTGTTTTTTTTAATCCATTTTTCTACGTTAGCAAAAATTTCTTTGTTAACAGATTTTTTGTTATTTAATAAACGTACGGTACCCATTTTAAAAGACTTAGACGTTATAATTTTTCCTTTAGAAAAAATGGTAAACTCTGTACTACCACCACCAACATCTACATATAAATAAGAATTGTCTCCTTCTATTAAATTATTTAAATCTGTAGAAGATATAATTGCAGCTTCTTCTTTACCACCAATAACATCAATTTTTACGCCTGTTTTTTCAAAAATTTGAGCAACTACATCATCTCCATTTTTAGACTCTCTCATTGCAGAAGTTGCACAAGCTTTATATCTTTCTACTCCATGCACATTCATTAACAATTTAAATGCTTCCATTGCATTTATCATTCTTGTAATATTGGCATCACTTATAATAGCATCACCAACAAAAGCATCTGCACCTAAACGAATTGGTACACGTACTAAAGAAGATTTTTTAAATTGAGGCTCTTTGTCTTCTGCTACAATTACGTTTGAAATTAATAATCTTATGGCATTAGAACCAATATCTATTGCAGCAAACTTTTTTATTTCTAACAAAATATTTTATTTATGATTTTTAGGAAACTCTATTAAAACAGTTTTTCCTCTTCTGATATTTTTCCAGTGTTTTTCTTTAAATTCGATACCAATCACTCCGCAAGTTGCAACATGTGCAATAGGTTTATCTCCAAACTCATTTACAAAGGTGTTGATACCATGATCGTGACTAAAAATAATTGCAGAATTAAAACCATCATCTAAAGCATTTACAGTTTTAACTAAATAGCCATCGCTAAAACTATATAATTGTCTTTTTATTTGAAGATTTGCATGAGGAAAACCAAAATTTTCGCAGAAAATTACGGCTGTATGCAATGCTCTATTTGCACTACTGGTAATAAATGCATCTGGTCTTGTAATATTTTTAGATAAATATTTAGACATTAAATGCGCGTCCTTTATCCCTCTTTTTTTCAAAGGTCTGTCTATATCAT
>NZ_CBFHJT010000010.1:2626-19627 GCF_965656025.1 Polaribacter sp. | reverse complement strand
AATATTTTTAGATAAATATTTAGACATTAAATGCGCGTCCTTTATCCCTCTTTTTTTCAAAGGTCTGTCTATATCATTTATACCTTTGTAGGTCCAAGATGATTTTGCATGCCTAACTATATAGAGTGTTTTCATTTAATTTTTTGGTTGTAATTAGGTAAATATAAAAATTAAGGCGCTAATCTTTCTAATTTCCAAGAAAAATCTTCTTGTAAAGTATATAAAATTCTATCATGCAATCTATTAGGTCTCCCTTGCCAAAACTCTATAGATATAGGTTTTGTTATGTAGCCACCCCAATGTTTTGGTCTTGGTATTTCTTTGCCTTCAAACTTTTTTTCTAAGGATGATAAGTTTTCTTCTAACTCTTCTCTAGAGCTTACAACGCTACTTTGGTTAGATGCCCAAGCACCTAATTTACTTCCATCTGGTCTCGATTCGAAATAGCCATCAGATAAATTTTCTGCCAATTTATTTGCTTGCCCTTTTATAATGATTTGTTGCTCTAAAGCTGGCCAAAAGAAAGACAAACAAATGTTGTTATTTTCTTGTATAGCTTGTCCTTTTTCTGAAGTATAATTGGTATAGAAAATAAAACCTTCCCAAGTGAATTTTTTTAACAAAACCACTCTACTTTTTGGATATCTATCTTTGCCAATTGTAGCAATGGTCATGGCGTTGGTTTCTTCTACAGTTTCAGATTCATCGGCATTTCTAAACCAGGTTTGAAATAATTCCATGGGGTTTTCTGGACAATTACTTTCTAAAAGTGCTTGTTTTTCGTACGATTTTCTGTAGTTACTTAAATCTTTAGGCATTTTTAATTTTTTCTTTTAAACAAATATAATCCCAAAAAAGTTAAAAAACCATTTAAAACCAATACAAAAAAACCAAAATCGAAATCGAAGAACTCTAAACTATGGTAACTAATTATAAAGGTTAGTATGGGAGCCAAAATACAAATAGCTGGTACCATTTTGTCTTTTACTTTTAATTTGGTAAACAAACCAAAGGCATACAAGCCTAATAAAGGACCATATGTATAACCTGCTGCTTTAAAAATATTGGCAATTACACTTTCGTTAGCAATAAAATATTTGAATATTAAAATGATTAATATTAAAACGATAGAAAATACAACGTGAATTTTCTTACGGGTTTTAATTTGGTCTTTGTTGTTTTTCTTTTTGTCTATTTCTAAAATATCAATACTAAAAGAAGTTGTTAAAGATGTTAATGCAGAATCTGCACTAGAATAAGCTGCGGCTATCAACCCTAAAATAAAAAATAAGGCTGTTGCAATTCCTAATTTTCCACTTGTAGCAATTACAGGAAATAGTTGGTCTTTTTGTGCAACTATATCTGTTTGTTGTGCGTAATCTGTTAATAAAACTCCCAAAGCTAAAAAGAAAAAATTTACAATAACCAATACAATTGTAAACCAAAACATGTTTTTTTGAGCATCTTTTAAATTTCTACAGGTAAGATTTTTTTGCATCATATCTTGGTCTAAACCTGTCATAACAACTGCAATAAATGCACCAGAAAGAAATTGTTTCCAAAAGTAATTGCCTTTACTTATATCATCAAAAAAGAAAATTTTAGATAATTTATTTTCAGAAACGTATGTAAATAAATTGTTGATTTGCATTTCACTAGAAATGGTGTAAATACAAACGCCTACAGCAATCAGCATAAATAGTGTTTGTAAAGTATCTGTCCAAACAATGGTTTTAATACCCCCTTTAAATGTGTACAACCAAATGAGTAGAATAGTAATGGTAACAGTAACCCAGAAAGGGACTCCATAATCATCAAATAATATTACCTGTAAAGCTTTTGCCACTAAAAATAATCGAAAAGCGGCACCAATTGTTCTAGAAAGTAAGAAAAAACTTGCACCAGTTTTGTAAGAAAATCGACCAAATCTATCTTCTAAATAGGTGTAAATGGATGTTAAATTGAGTTTGTAATATAAAGGCAATAAAACCAAACCAATTACTGTATACCCAACAATATAGCCCAAAACCATCTGAAAATAACTCATGTTTTGTGCTTCTACCCAACCAGGGACAGAGATAAATGTAACTCCAGAGAGTGAGGCGCCTATCATTCCAAAAGCTACTAAATACCAAGGTGAAGAGTTGTTTGCTTTAAAAAATGTGGTATTGTCTGCAGATTTACTGGTAAAGTAAGAAATGAAGATTAAGACCGAAAAGTAACCTAAAATTAATAGAATTATATATAATGGTTGCATTCTAAATGTTTAATTTTTGAGTTACGAATATAGGATTTTTGTTTTAGAGAATAGAAAAAGATAAGAGAGAAAAGAAGCCATCTTTTATTGGTTTTCTCTATTCTTTTTTCTTTTGAAATTGTATTTTTGTTGGCTATGGATTTTTCGTCAAAATTATTAGAAAATGCAGTAAATGAAGTGAGCAGATTACCAGGAATCGGTAAAAGAACTGCTTTACGCTTGGTGCTGCATTTATTAAAGCAACCCAAAGACAGTACAAAATTTTTGTCTGAGGCTTTATTGCATTTAAGAAATGATGTAAAGACCTGTGAAAAATGTCATAATATTTCTGATACTGTTTTGTGCGATATTTGTAATAATGCCAAAAGAAATCCAGAAATAGTTTGTGTGGTAGAAGATATTAGAGATGTAATGGCCATTGAAAGTACATCGCAATTTAATGGTTTGTACCATGTTTTGGGTGGTAAAATTTCTCCTATTGAAGGGATTGGTCCACAAAACCTACAAATAGAATCTTTGATAGAGAAAGTAGAAAAAGGGGAGGTTAAAGAATTAATTTTTGCCTTAAGTTCTACTATGGAAGGAGATACCACAAACTTTTACATTTTTAAACAAATAGAAAAATTTGAAATAACTACTTCTACAATTGCACGTGGAATATCTGTAGGCGATGAACTAGAATATGCAGATGAAGTTACTTTAGGAAGAAGTATTGTAAATAGAATTCCTTTTGAGCAGAGTATTAGAGGTTAATTTTCTTTTGCGTTCCATACTAAATCAATCATTTTATATAATTGATCCTCAGTAAAATTATATTCATTTTCTGTGTCTACTCTATGAACTAAAATCATTTTAGATTTAGGATAAACGGCTAACATATGGACTCCTGTTCCTGTATGATAGAATGATTTTGAAGAACGATTTTTAGTTTTCATTAAAACGCCCCACAAAATCCCATAAGCTAAACCTGCAGGTTTATATGTAACATTTATTGGTTCAGTAGAATATTTAATCCATTCTTTTGGAATTATTTGTTTGCCATTCCAAACACCCTCATTTAAATATAATTGTCCATACAAAGCTAAATCTCTTGCAGAAAGTCTAAAGTGATATGCAGGATATTTTGATTTTTTAAGTTCATATTGATAAAAACCATCAGTATCTGGAATCTTAATATTTTCATCATCAGATCTTATATATAATTTTGTATAGTTGTTTTTGTAGTTCATTTCAAGAGGAGTTGCAATATGTTCATAGAAAAGATCATAAATACTCTTTTTTGTTTTTTTTTCAAGAATATAGCCTAAAACATTAAAGCCCCAGTTATTATAGTAATAAACTTCATTAGGTGAGTGAGAGCCTCTTATAGGTTTTTTTGCCAACATTCCTTTAGAAACGGCTGCTGCATTGTGATAAATACCAGATCTAGATTTTAATAAATCTGCTACAGTTGCTGTTTTTTCTAAGGTAGTTAGTGAATCAATGTCATCAATTTTTAAACTTGCTAGAGTTTCTGTTGTGTCTATGGTACCATTAGAAATATAAATCCCTAAAAGCGAACTTAATAAAGCTTTTCTAATGGAGTGAATTGTATGTTTTTTTTGTGAAGTTCCCCATTCTAAAATGGTTTCTTTATCTGATATTATTATAATAGAAGAAGTTCCAGAAGTTTCTAAAAAGGAAACTAATGTATCTATTTTTTGTTTTGAAAAACCACTACTGTTTAAGTTCTTTGGTTTTTTAAAAATTGTTGCTTCTTTTGAGCAAGAAGTTATCATGATAAAAAACAACACATAAAAAAAATATTTTTTAATATTCATAAAATAATTTTATAAGTTAAGGACAATCAAAAAATAGAATTGTTACAGTTATTGGTTTTTTTCATCATTCTCCAAAACCTCTTTCTCCGCTTTTTCCCAAGATTTTTTCTCTCTAATTTTTTTGTAGAGTTTAATGCCTAACATCATTAAAATACCAAACAGTATAATACCAACAACGCCCCAAATCCAATTAATAGCACTTTTTACGGTTACTAAAAAAACCACTGCAAACAGAATGATAGTAGAAATTTCGTTGAAAATTCGTAATTTAAAGGCAGAATATTTTACAACATCATTTTGTAGTTTTTTATAAATGTTATGGCAAAATCCATGGTAAAAATACAAGGCTAATACAAAAGAAAGTTTTACCAACATCCAAGGCATTTCTAAATAAATAGGATTTTGATACAGCATCCAAAAGGCAAAAATACTAGCTAAAATTGCAGATGGCCAAGTAATTATGTACCACAAACGTTTGCTCATCAACTTATATTGCGTTTGCAAAATAGATTTTGCTGGCTCTAATTTGTTTTCTGCTTCTGTTTGATAAATAAATAACCGAACTATGTAAAATAAACCCGCAAACCAGGTTACCACAAAAATAATGTGCAATGCTTTTACGTATAAAAAATCCATAGTATTAAGATTCAAAGTCATGATTTCTTAATCGCTTTAAAAAAAAAGCTTATTTCGAAATGACAAACATTATTATATTTTAATTTTGCTAACTGCTAACTGCTAACTGCTAACTGCTAACTGCTAACTGCTAACTGCTAACTGCTAACTGAATCCTGTTTTTTCCAATCATCAATCCAAGAAACCATCACATCTACCCAATCATCATTATCATTCATGCAAGGGATGTGTTTGTAATCTGTACCTCCAGCTTCTATAAAATCTTCTTTTCCTTCCATGGCGATTTCTTCTAAAGTCTCTAAACAATCAGAAACAAATGCAGGAGTAACCACAGCTAGTTTTTTCTTACCCATTCCTGGAAACTTCTCTAGTTCGAAGTCGGTATAAGGTTTTAACCAAGGGTCTTTTAATAATCTCGATTGAAAAGAATTACTCCAAGTTCCTTCTTTTAATTGTAAGGTTTTTGCAATTTCCTTGGTAGTTTCAAAACATTGATGTCTATAACAAGTATGATGAGCTACAGAATTACGTTCGCAACAAGAACCATCTATTTTACAGTGGTTATTGGTTGGGTCTGATTTTTTAATATGTCTTTCTGGGATTCCATGATAGGAAAATAAAATATGATCATAATCAAACCCTTTTAAGTGATGTGCAATATTATCACTCATTGCTTTAATATACTCTGGTTTGTTATAAAAAGGAGGTAAGGTATCTAATTTTACATTTGGATATTTTTCTGCCAATATTTCTTCAGCTTTTACAACCACAGTTTCATAAGAAGACATTGCATAATGCGGATATAAAGGTGCTAAAAATATCTCTGTAACTCCTTTATCTACCAAATTTTTAATACCCTTTTCCATAGACATAGAGCCATAACGCATTGCCAATTCTACAGGAATATCCATTTTTTTTGTCACTTTTTCTGTAAAGCGTTCAGAAATAACAACTAAAGGAGAGCCCTCATCCCACCAAATTTTTTTATATGCTTTTGCAGATTTTTTTGGGCGGAAATTCAAAATGATACCTTTAATTAAAATATAACGTTTCCAATAAGCAATGTCAATAACACGCTCGTCCATTAAAAACTCATCTAAATACGTTTTTACGTCTTTTAAATCTGTAGAATCTGGCGATCCTAAATTATTTAATAATACTCCTTTCATCTAAATATAGTTTCAAAGTTTCAAAGTTTCAAAGTTTATAAAGTTGAAACTTCAATATTTTATTTTTGCTTACTGCTTACTGCTTACTGCTTACTGCTTACTGCCAACTGATTCGTAACTTCATACAAAGTAATTGCTAAACTATGTACTACGTTCATGCTAGAATTTCGGCCATACATTGGTATTGCAATCATTTTATCTACTAGATTTATGTTTTCGATTCCATTGCGTTCGCTTCCCAAAAGTAATACCAATTTTTGATGATTTTTAAAATTAAAATCTTGAATATTGATGCTTTTATCAGTAATTTCTATACCAATAATGGTGTTTCCTGCCGCTTTTAATTGCTGAATGGTTTCTTCAAAATTTGAATAATACGCATAGTTTATTTGATTGATGGTATTTCTAGCAGTATTTATTACCTTTCTGTTTTCTATAGAAGGAGAGGCTTCATGAAAATAAATTTTTTCTACTCCAAAACTCTCAGAAATTCGAAAACACATCCCAATATTTTCTGGAGTTCTTATAGCATCACAAACAATAGTAATAGGAAATTGTTTCTGATTATTTTCGATATCGTAATGTGTTAATTGTTTCAATTTTTTTAAGTTTCAAATTTTCAAAGTTGAGATTTCTCTACAAGGTCGAAATGACATTGATTAGATTTTTTTTTTGCTAAAAGCTTACTGATTCAGACTCATTACATATTTTTTTGGTGTTGTGCCAAATTTCTTTTTAAATGCTGCAATAAAATGACTTGCAGTGCTATAGCCAACTTGTAAGCCAACCTCATTTACATTGTATTGGTTGCTTTCTAATAATTTTCTGGCATGTTCCATTTTATAATCTAATAAGAAACTAAAAACGGTATCTCCATAAATTTGCTTAAAACCTTCTTTTAATTTTTTTAAATTCAGTCCAATTTCACTTGCTAATTCTTGTAAACTTGGTGGTTCTGCCATTCTAGAAATAATAATTTCTTTTGCTTTTCTAATTTTTAGCACATTATCTTCATCAACTAAAAAAGGGCAATATTCTCCAGCAGCATTTTCCTCTTTTTGAAAGTGTAAACTCAATAATTCGTAAACCTTTCCTTTTACATACAGGTCTCTTATAGAACTATTAATATTAGAGTTGATGATTTGTTGCAAAACAATTGAAACTGTTGGTTTGATTTCAGTATCATCATAATATTTTTTATTGCTATTTTCATCACTTAAAAAAGGGATGTAATTGGATTCTTTAGAAAATAACGAATGAAATTTTTCAATTGAAATTAGCAAAGATAATAAGGTTGTTTTTGGTTGTATCTCTAAATTAATTGGTAACGTTCTTTGTGGGTTGTATAATAAAATAGATCTATTGTCTAGTACATCAAAAGAGTATGCGCCATTATTAAATAAAAACTTAGATTTACCACGCAAACAAAAATGCATTTGTATAAAAGTTTGGCCAATTTCTCTTTCAAAACTAACGGCTTCTTTGCTTTCATTCTGAAAATGAAGCACATAAAAACCTTTCTCTAAGGTTATTTCTTCTAAAGTACTTTTACCGACATTTTTAAACATAAAAAGAACTATTTTTAAGTTTGTTTTTATTTAGAACCATTCTATATAAAAAACAATTAAAAGCTTATATTTACTGCAAAAATAAGGTATTTCGTTAATTTAATTGTAAAAAAAACTTAAAAAACACCTATCGTTATTAAAAGTTCTTTTATCGATACTTTTTTATGGTTATACTAATTATTTTTGCCACATCTTTTTACAGTATATGAAAGAACTAGGGCAAGAGCACTTTTACAATATTGGCGTAAGTTATAAAAAAGCAGATGCAGAAACACGTGGTAAGTTTTCTGTATCAGCAGAGAACCAAATTGCACTTTTAAAAGCGGCAAAAAATAAAGGGGTTTCTGGAGCTATAATAATTTCTACCTGCAACAGAACAGAAATATTCGGTTTTGCAAACAGACCTTGTTTGTTAATAGAATTGTTGTGCGATTTTTCTGAAGGCACCACAAAAGAATTTTCTGCATATTCTCACGTTTACGAAGAACAACAGGCAATCAATCACTTATACAGAATTGGTACAGGTTTAGATAGTCAAATTTTGGGCGATTATGAAATTGTAGGCCAATTAAGGCAATCTTTTAAATTATCAAAAAAGATAAAAACCACAAATGCCTATACAGAGCGATTAGTAAATAGTGTTTTACAAGCTAGCAAAAAAGTAAAAAACCAAACACAATTAAGTTCTGGTACAACTTCTGTTTCTTATGCAGCTGTGCAGTATATCACAAAAAATATACCTAATTATAATACGAAAAATATTTTGGTTTTTGGATTGGGTAAAATGGGGAAACACACATGTAAGAACCTTGCAGAATATACAAATAACAAACAGGTTTGTTTGATTAACAGAACTGAAGAAAAAACAACCGAATTTGTAAAAGAGCACAATTCCATAAGAAAAGCTGTTATTGAAAACTTACCAGAAGAAGTGGCAAATGCAGATATTTTAATAGTTTCTACAGGAGCAGAAAAACCAACAATTACTAAAAAACACATTTCTAAAAATAAAGAATTATTAATTTTAGATTTATCTATGCCAGAAAACGTGGCTCATAATGTTGAGGATTATAATGGCGTTTCTTTAGTGAATGTAGATGAACTTTCTAAAATTACAGACGAAACTTTAGCCAAACGTCTGGCGGAAGTACCGATTGCAGAAAAAATTATAGAGATACACAAAACAGAATTTAAAGATTGGTTAAATCATAGAAGATTTACGCCCGCAATTTCTGCGCTTAAAGAATCTTTAGAGTCTATTAAGAAGAATGAAATTAATTTTCAGAAAAAGAAAATCTCTAATTTCGATGAAAATCAGGCAGAAATCTTAACTTCACGTCTTATTCAAAAAATCACAACACAATTTGTTAAACATCTTAAGGATGAAAATACTTCAGTATCAGAAAGTATAGATGTAATTCAAAAAGTATTTCAATCATAACCAAAAACATGCAAAAAATAATTAGAATAGGAACTCGCGACAGCCAATTAGCGCTTTGGCAAGCTAATAAAGTACGCAAAGAGTTCACAGAATTGGGTTACGAATCTGAAATAGTTCCTATTAAATCTGTTGGAGATATTGTTTTAGACAAACCTCTATACGAAATGGGCATCACAGGGGTTTTTACAAAAAACTTAGATATTGCCATGTTAAATGGAGATATAGATATTGCTGTACACTCGTTAAAAGATGTACCAACAGCTTTACCAGAAGGCATTGTACAAGCAGCTGTATTAAAAAGAGCCAATTATAATGATATTTTAGTTTTAAAAGATACAGAAGAATTTTTTGGTCAACCCAATGCAACCATTGCAACCGGTAGTTTGCGTAGAAAAGCAATGTGGTTAAATCGTTACCCAACCCATAAAGTTGTCGATTTAAGAGGAAATGTAAATACACGTCTACAAAAACTTGAAAATAATGATTGGAATGGAGCTGTTTTTGCAGCAGCAGGTTTAGAAAGAATAGGAATTCGTCCTGCAGGAGCGGTTAATTTATCTTGGATGATTCCTGCACCAGCGCAAGGTGCAATTATGATTGCTGCTTTAGAAAAAGATAATTACGTTTTAGATGCTTGCGAGCAATTAAATCATCATGAAACCAAAGTTTGTGTAGGTATAGAACGTGAATTTTTAAGATTGTTAGAAGGCGGTTGTACTGCGCCTATTGGTGCATTGGCTTATGTTGATGCCAAAACTGAAGAGATTAATTTTAAAGGTGTTTTACTTAAAAAAGATGGTACTAAAAAAATATCAGTAACTAAAACCGCTGTTTTAGGCAAGCATCATTTATTGGCAAAAGACTGTGCAGATTATGTTATCAATAGAGGCGGTAAAGAGTTGATGTTAGAAGATATAGAAGGAGAATCAAGCGTAACTCATAAAGTTTTTTCAACCAAAAAATTATCAGAAATACAGAAAAAAGTATTACCAA
The DNA here is from genome assembly GCF_965656025.1 of Polaribacter sp. Taxonomy (GTDB): domain Bacteria; phylum Bacteroidota; class Bacteroidia; order Flavobacteriales; family Flavobacteriaceae; genus Polaribacter. The sequence continues at coordinate 9,743 of NZ_CBFHJT010000010.1, read as the reverse complement.
ATACCATTGGTATCGAAGATAGCGATTTTATTAAAATTCGTTTTAATAGAATTCCACCAAAGGTGATGAAATGTGAGTTAGAAAACGTGGTTATTACCAGTCAAAATGGAGTAGAGGCTATTTTAAATTCTTTTACAAAAAACGAACTAAAATTCAAGAATATTTTTTGTGTAGGAAGACGAACCAAAAAATTAATTGAAAACAGAATAGGAGCAGTAACGCATGTTGCAAAAAATGCTTTAAAATTAGCTGAATATATAGCTAAAAAAACTGACATTAAAGAAGTTACTTATTTTTGTAGTAATTTAAGAATGGATGTGTTTCCTACTTATTTAAAAGCAAACGAAATTATTGTAAACGAGGTAGAGGCTTACAAAACAATGCTAAGTTCAGAAAAAATTACCGATGATGTTTCAGGTGTTTTGTTTTACAGCCCATCTGGAATTGAAAGTTATTTACAAGAAAACACAACAGATAAAATAGCATTCTGTATTGGCGAAACTACTGCAAAAGAAGCTAGAAAACATTTTGATAGCGTAGAAGTAGCCAATTTACCAAGTGTAGAGAGCTTGTTAGAATTGGTAAAAACATATTTTAAAGAAAAATAGAATTTTAAAATGTCTACTCGAGCGCAGTCGAGAGGTTAATTTAGTTCTCGACTGCGCTCGAACTGACAAAAAGTTTTAGAAAATGTTCAGAACAAGAAGACTAAGAAAACAAGAAGGAATTAGAAGATTGGTTAGAGAAACCAAATTGTCTGTAGACGATTTTATCTATCCACTTTTTATTGAAGAAGGTGAAAATATAGAAACAGAAATTGTTTCTATGCCAGGTATCAAACGTTTTTCATTAGATAAAATCTCTAAAGAATTAGATGAGGTTGTTTCATTAAATATTCCAGCAGTTTTATTATTCGGAATTCCATCTAAAAAAGATGATGAAGGAACAGAAACTTGGAATGATCATGGAATTATGCAGCAAGCCATTCGTTTTATCAAGAAAAACTACCCAAGTTTATACGTAATTACAGATGTTTGCTTTTGCGAATATACGTCTCATGGACATTGTGGAATTATTCATGACAATGATGTGGATAATGATGCAACCTTAGTAAATATTGCAAAACAAACAATTTCTCATGCGAAAGCAGGAGTAGATATGGTTGCCCCTTCAGGCATGATAGATGGAACAATTGACATGATGCGTCAAGCATTAGACAATTCAGGTTACCCAAACTTGCCAATTATGGCATATTCTGTAAAATACGCATCTGCTTTTTATGGTCCTTTTAGAGATGCTGCAGATTCTGCACCCACTTTTGGAGACCGAAGAACCTATCAAATGGATCCATCAAACAGAGATGAAGGAATGCGAGAAGCTACTTTTGATGACCAAGAAGGCGCAGATATTTTAATGGTAAAACCAGCTTTATCTTATCTAGATATCATTAGAGATTTAAAAAATAATTTTGATAGACCAATTGCTTGTTATAATGTAAGTGGTGAATATGCAATGGTAAAAGCAGCTGCAGAAAAAGGTTGGATTGATGGTGAAAAAGTGATGATGGAAAGTTTACTCTCTATGAAAAGAGCTGGAGCAGATATCATTATTACTTATTTTGCTAAGGATGCAGCAAAGATTTTAAATAAAAAATAAGGTTAGATGCTCAAAATTATAGGAAAAAGTTTGTTTTACTTCTTTTCATGTTCTTTTATTTTTTTTGTTAGTTCTGAAGAAATAATAAAAATTTTACCATTAAAAAGTTACGACGCAGGTACATGGATTATTATGAATTTAATAGTTTTTTTTACATTCTTTATTCTATTTACAATTTATTGTATTTATCAAATTAGAAAACTCAACAAGTTAAAATGAAATTTAAAAAATCAGAAAAACTATACCAAAAAGGATTAACGCATTTAGTAGGTGCAGTAAATTCTCCAGTAAGAGCATTTAGTTCTGTTGGTGGAAATCCGTTGTTTATAAAAAAAGCAAAAGGAAGTAAAATCTATGATGTAGATGGCAATGAGTATGTCGATTTGGTAGTTTCTTACGGACCAATGATTTTAGGACATCGTCATAAAAAAGTAGAAAAAGCAGCAAAAAAGGCCCTAAAAAATGGTTACTCTTTTGGTGCATCTACTGAAGCTGAAATCAAGTTGGCAAAAATAGTTTGCGATGCTTTTCCAGAAATGGATAAAGTGCGTTTTGTGAATTCTGGTACAGAGGCTGTTTTAAGCGGAATTCGTTTGGCAAGAGCCTATACAGGGAAAGATAAAATTATTAAATTCTCTGGTTGTTATCATGGGCATCAAGATGCTTTATTGGTAGCCGCTGGTTCTGGTTTGGCAACTTTAAGTTTACCTGGTTCTAAAGGAGTTCCTGAAGGCGCTGTAAAAAATACCTTAATTGCAGAATACAATAATTTAGAGAGTGTAAAAAAACACTTTGAAGAGCATAATGATATTGCTGGGGTTATTATTGAACCAATTGGAGGTAATATGGGTGTTGTAATCCCTCAAAATAATTTCTTAAAAGAATTAAAAGAGTATTTACAATCTAAAGGAGCTTTGTTAATAGCAGATGAAGTAATGACAGGTTTTAGATCTACTTTTGGAGGAGCTCAAGAAAAGTTAGGTGTAGTTGCAGATATTACTTGCTTAGGTAAAGTTATTGGTGGTGGTTTTCCTGTTGGTGCTTATGGCGCAAGAAATGAAATCATGGAAAATGTTGCTCCACTTGGAGGAATGTATCAAGCAGGAACGTTATCTGGAAATCCGATTGCAATGGCTGGAGGAATTTCTACATTAACGGAGTTAAAAAAGCAAAATCCCTACAATAAATTTGAAGAAATTGGTTCTATCTTAGAAGTAATCTTATTAGAAACAGCCAAAAAATATAATGTAGATTTAGTAGTGAATAGATTTGGTTCTATGATGAATCCTTTCTTTACAAAAAGTAAAGTCACTAATTTTGAAGAAGCACAAACTTCAGATACCGAAAAATTTGCAGTTTTCTTTTGGGAAATGACAAAAAACGGAGTGTTTTTACCTCCAAGTCAGTTTGAAGCATGGTTTTTAAACTCAGCAATTTCAGAAAAGGATATTAAAATAATAGCAAATGCTACTGACAAAGCAATGTTAGCAGTTTCAAAAATATAAGTATGATTAAGAACGATTTATTTTTAAGAGCATTAAAAGGAGAAACTGTAGATAGACCTCCAGTTTGGATGATGCGTCAAGCAGGAAGATACTTACCTGAATTTATGGAAATCAAAAACAAATACGATTTTTTTACACGTTGTCAAACTCCAGAATTAGCATCAGAAATTACTTTACAGCCTATTAGAAGATACGGTATGGATGCTGCCATTTTGTTTTCAGATATTTTGGTAATTCCACAAGCTATGAACATAGAAGTGGAAATGAAACCAAACTTTGGTCCATACTTACCAAATCCAATTCGTTCTCAAAAAGATTTAGACTCAGTAGTCATTCCAGATATCCAAGATTCATTAGGGTATGTTATGGAGGCTATTAAAGCAACCAAAGAAAAGCTAAATGATGAAATTCCGTTAATAGGTTTTGCAGGTTCTCCTTGGACGATTTTATGTTACTGTGTTCAAGGTCAAGGTTCTAAGAATTTTGATAAAGCAAAAGAATTGTGTTTTACAAATCCTATTGTAGCTCATACTTTATTACAAAAAATTTCAGATACTACTATAGCTTATTTAAAAGCAAAAGTAAAAGCGGGTGTAAATGCAGTTCAGGTTTTCGATTCTTGGGGAGGTATGTTATCTCCAACCGATTATCAAGAATTTTCGTGGCAATATATGCAGCAAATTATAGACGCTTTAAAAGATGATGCTCCAGTAATTGCATTTGGTAAAGGGTGTTGGTTTGCTTTAAGTGATATGGCTAAATCAGGGGCTTCTGCTCTTGGAGTTGATTGGACATGCTCTGCAAGAAATGCACGTTATTTATCTGGAGGACAAATTACGTTACAAGGTAATTTTGATCCATCAAGATTATTTTCTTCACCATCAGAAATTAAAAGAATGGTTACCCAAATGATTAACGAGTTTGGTAAAGATAGATACATTGTAAATTTAGGACATGGGATTTTACCAAATATTCCAGTAGAAAATGCAAAAGCATTTGTTGATGCTGTAAAGGAGTATAAAAGTCCATCTTAATCCTCAAGTTATCCTGCAAGGTTTTAAAAACCTTGTAGGTATAAATTTTAAAATTTACTATGAAACTACAAGTTTTAGAAAAAGACAATTATTATCACATTTATAATCGGGGTATAAATAGTAGCCCAATTTTTAAAAATGATGAAAATATGCGTTATTTTTTAAAATTAGTTAATAAATACCTTTCAAATAAAGTTTCAATTTTATCATATTGTTTACTTAGCAATCATTATCATTTTTTAATTAGAATTAATTGTGATGGAGAAGAGGTAACTCAAAGTTTATCTAATTTACTTAACTCTTATGCTAAAGCTTTTAATAAGCAACAAGGAAGAACAGGAAGTTTATTTGAAAAACATTTTAAGAGAAAGCTTATTACCGATGAAGAATATTTAAAAAATACAATTCTTTACATTCATAAAAATCCTTTACATCACAAAATTATATCTGATTTTTCTAAATATCCATTTTCATCCTACAAAGATATAATTGATAATATTGATACAATAGTTGAAAGTAATGAAGTAATTTCTTTGTTCGATACAATGGATAACTTTATTTATGTGCATAAATCTAACCTTAAGAGCTTTGATGAATTTTATACTGAGATTAATAAAGGTGTTTTGGATATTGAAAATACCTACAAGGTTTTTAAAACCTTGCAGGAAAAGCATATAAATATGAAAGAACAATTTTTCGCCTACATAGAAAAACTTCAAGATACCATCACTTCTAAATTAGAGAAAGTTGATGGAAAAGCAATGTTTAAAGAAGATAATTGGCAAAGAGCAGAAGGTGGAGGAGGAAGAACACGAGTAATAGAAAATGGAAATGTTTTTGAAAAAGGAGGTGTAAATATTTCTAAAGTTTTCGGAGAATTACCAGAAGCTTTGCAAAAACAATTTGGTGTAAAAGAAGGCGATTTTTTTGCCTGTGGTTTAAGTTTGGTTTTGCATCCAAAGAACCCATTTGTGCCTACAGTGCATGCCAATTGGCGTTATTTTGAAATGTATGATAATTCAGGAAACATTGTAACACAATGGTTTGGTGGTGGCCAAGACTTAACGCCTTATTATTTGTTTGATGAAGATGCAATACATTTTCATCAGGTTTGTAAAAATGCCTGTGACAAACATCATCCCGAGTTTTATGCGAAGTTTAAAGAAACCTGTGATAATTATTTTTGGAACACACACAGAAACGAAGCACGTGGAATTGGAGGTTTGTTTTTCGATTATTTAAAAGAAACTGATGAATTTTCAATTGATGATAGGTACAAGTTTGTGACAGAAGTTGGCAATAGCTTTTTAGAAAGTTATGTGCCAATAGTAGAAAAGAGAAAAACAACTTCTTTTACAAAAGAACACAAAGATTGGCAAGAAATTAGAAGAGGACGCTATGTAGAATTTAATTTAGTGCATGATAGGGGTACTTTATTTGGTTTAAAAACAAATGGAAGAATAGAAAGTATTTTAATGAGTTTGCCACCAATTGTGCAATGGAAATACAATCATCAGCCCAAAGAAAACACAGAGGAAGCTAGATTATTAAAAGTTTTGGAAAAGCCTAAAAATTGGGTTTAATCTATAAAATAAAAAAAGCAGGAATTAAATTCCTGCTTTTTCAGTTTTCAAATAATTATAATTAGAATGAAATGACTGCTTCTATAACCAACCCGCTCATTTCTGCACCAGACAATGTGTTGCCCCAAATAGGATCTGAGTTATAAGACTGATTTACATATTCAGCTTTCATTAAAATATTTTTAGTCATAAACCAACCACCACCAATATTGGTTCTGTTAATTTTTTGTTCATTTGGTTTTGTGCCTCCTGTAGCATATTCTTTGTTTCCGCTAACAGAGTTGTATCTGCCTGCTAAGTAAAATTGCCCTAGCTCACCAAATCGATACACAACTTCTGTACCTAATTGTGTAAAAGAGCCTTTCTCGTTACCTTCTGTTCTGTTTCCTTTACTTACTTCATAGATTCCAAAAAACTCTAAACCTTTATACTGTATAAATGGATTTATTTGGTATGAAGTGTTGTTTTTAAAACCTGGTGTAAATCTACCAGCAAAATCGCCGCCACTAACTAAGTTACCATTAACGTTAGCGTTAAAGATGTTATAATATCTAGATCCCGCACGATCTCCATTATACAAATGATCACCATTATTGTATCCGTTTTCAGCAATAAAAGACCCTGTTAAACGAACTCTTAAAGCTTCGTTTACACGTCTATCAATACCTACTTTACCATAAAAGGTTGGTTTTAGGTCTTTTTCACCTGTAATTGTGGTAGATCCATAACCCGTTATTGCTTTGTCTACAGTTGGGTTTAAAAGACCATTAGACATACCTGCAACAATTATATAGTCTTTTGGTTGAAATACTAATTCTATAAATGGCTCTACTGTATAAGCATCCATAATATAATTTCCTACAAACGGATTGTAAATTGCCATGGCATTATCAGTTCTTCTAAATTGTGCATCACCATAATTTAATTGGTCTACACCAACTCTAATTGTTGTAATGTCCATAAAGCTTTTTAAGAAATCTTTTTTGATAAAATTAAGTTTATCCATTTGTATGTGCCCTCCTTTTACCCAAGTTTCATTGTGGTGTCTAGAAGATAAAAATGTTCTTAAATGCATTCTAACACCATCTGCCAATTGTACGTCAAAATTTAAGTTTGCAGTTGGTAAATTTACATTGCCACCTATTGGCGCTAGATTATTTGCGTTATTAGAATGGTCTACTGCTTGAAATTGAATTGCAAAATCTCCACCTACTTTAACTTTAAGTTTTTTGAATTCAACATCGTTGTCTTTTTTGGTTTCAAAAACATTTAAACCATCATAACCTGTAGCACGTAAAAACTGTATGTCCTGTGCATTAACGCTAAAGCCTAAAAGTAC
>NZ_CBFHJT010000010.1:0-2530 GCF_965656025.1 Polaribacter sp. | reverse complement strand
GCTATTCCAAAGTCTGTCATTTTTAATTGATGGCTGCCTTTTAACATAATTGTATTACCTAACTTGTTAATTTTTGTAACTACAGAAACGTTTTTGGTAACTCCAGCAATGGTTAAATCACCATTTAACTTTATGTCTATAAAAGCTTCGTTTTCGCCAATGATTTCCCCTTTTTTAAAAACAAAGGTTATGTTTGGATATTCTTTAGCTTTTAGAGCTTTGTAAGTAAGTTTATCCATTAATTTTTTACCACTTTTAATACTTAAAACATCTACCTTAACATTTAAGGTTTCTATGGTAACATCTTTTAAATTATTTACAACCAATTGTGCTTCTGTTTTTTCTACAGTACTTTCCCAATCATGTAAAGTAGAAGTACCTTCTATTAATACAACACTAGGTAATTTGATTTCTAGTACAATGTTTTTAGTAGTTTCTTGTGCATATATATTGGTAATAAAACCAATTAATAAAGCAAATATTAGTATCTTGTTTTTCATGATATTTCTTATTTATACCACAAAATTATTACTTAAAAGCATTCTAAATTATGATAAAAATCATGTTATTTTAAATTTTATTACTTCGGAATTTAAGTTCCTGAAATAGAGTGTTTTATTTTTAAGTTATATAGGTTTTTTTTGGTAGAAAAAGTCTTTGAATAGGTAGAATAGCATTTAAGGAGTTGTTTTTTACAATTAGTAGATAAAATAAGTATGCTAGTTGCTAAATATTATAAATTATATTTACAATGATTAAAACAGGTTGTTATTAAATATGTATTTTTTATAGCTAAATTTGAATTTATTTTATTTTTAATTGAGTAAAATTTTGTTTTTATTGTCAATAATTCAAAATATGTAAATTTGTGTTTTTAATTTTAATGAAATTTTTAAGAAAAAATCACCTCTTTTTTTAGTACTTTTGCAATCTATAAAAATTGAATAAATGGCAAGATTTGAATTAAAGTTACCAAAAATGGGAGAAAGTGTTGCAGAAGCAACCATCACCTCTTGGTTAAAAGAAGTTGGAGATTCCATTGAACTAGATGAAGCTGTTGTAGAAATTGCTACAGATAAAGTAGATTCTGAAGTGCCCTCTGAAGTAGAAGGAACTTTGGTAGAAATTATGTTTCAAAAAGACGATGTTGTTGCTGTTGGAGATACGATTGCAATTATAGAAACAGAAGGAGATAATGATACAGCGCAAGAATCATCTACAAAAAACGAAGAAACTGCTCCTACAGAAGAGGTAAAAGAAGTTGAAAAAACAATAGAAAAAGCATCAGAAATTGTTGCAACACCTATTGCTAAAAATTCAGATTCTGGTAAATTTTATTCGCCATTAGTTAGAAATATTGCAGAAACAGAAGGTATTTCTATGGAAGAATTAGAAACCATTGCTGGTTCAGGTAAAGATGGTAGAGTTACCAAAGACGATATGCTTTCTTATTTAGAAAATAGAAACGAGTCTTCTAATGTTATTGCAAACCAAGTTAAAGAATCGAAACCATCAACAGCACCAAAACAAATAGAAAAACCAGTTGCCAAAGCAGCACCGGTTTCTGTAAATGGTGGTGATGAAGTTATTGAAATGACAAGAATGGGCAAATTAATTGCCAAACACATGGTAGATTCTGTTCAGACTTCTGCACATGTGCAATCATTTATAGAAATAGATGTTACAAATATTGTAAAATGGCGTGCTAAAGTAAAAGACGAGTTCTTAAAAAGAGAAGGAGAAAAGCTAACATTTACGCCTATTTTAATGCAAGCTATCGCAAGTACCATTAAAAAGTATCCTTTAATTAACATTGCTGTAGATGGTGATACCATTATTAAAAAGAAAAATATCAATTTAGGAATGGCAGCGGCCTTACCAGATGGTAATTTAATTGTACCTGTTATTAAAAATGCAGATCAGTTAAATTTAGTAGGTATGACATCTGCTGTAAACGATTTGGCAAACAGAGCAAGAAACAATGCTTTAAAACCAGATGAAATACAAGGCGGAACTTACACAGTAACCAATGTTGGCAGTTTTGGTTCAGTAATGGGTACGCCTATTATAAATCAGCCACAAGTTGCTATTTTAGCTTTGGGTGCTATTAGAAAAGTGCCTGCTGTGATAGAAACACCAGAAGGAGATTTTATAGGTATTAGACAAAAAATGTTTGTATCACATTCCTACGATCATAGAGTGGTAAATGGCGCTTTGGGTGGCATGTTTATTAAAACATTAAAAGAAATATTAGAATCTTGGGATGTAAATCAAGATTTTTAAAACGTATCAATGATACTATTGAAAAAGCTCACTATTTGTGAGCTTTTTTTTATTTTTCGCTAACGGTCCAGTATAAAAGCCGTTTCAATGGCTTTTATACATCTTAAGTTTACAATTCATTAAATTTAATAATTAATCAGAAAGAATAAAAGAGAGGAATAAGATTAATTTATACGGTGAAACCTAGATTTCGTCAACACTGATAATCCCCTCTCTTTTTCTACTTAAATTTCGTTCAGTTCTATGA
>NZ_CBFHJT010000009.1:49108-53043 GCF_965656025.1 Polaribacter sp. | reverse complement strand
GCTGGTATGATGGACTGTAAAAAGGCATTAGTAGAAGCAGAAGGTAATTTTGACGAAGCAATAAATATTTTACGTAAAAAAGGTCAAAAAATTGCTGCAAAAAGAGCTGATAGAGAATCTACAGAAGGTGTTGCAGTAACAAAAATTAACGACGATAAAACAGAAGGTGTAGCAATCGTATTAGCTTGTGAAACTGACTTTGTTGGTAAAAACGAAAAATTTGTAGCATTAGCTGGCGAATTTGCAGACATTGCCTTAAATTATGATAGCAAAGAAGATTTCTTAGCTGCAGATTTTGATGGAATGACAGTTGCTGATAAATTAGTAGAACAAACTGGTGTTATTGGAGAAAAGTTAGACATAACTGCTTTTGAAAAAGTAAAAGCTGCTTATGTTGGTGCTTACACTCACATTGGTAAAATTGCTGCTTTAGTAGGTCTATCTGCTGCTGTAGATAATGCTGAAACTTTAGCAAAAGACGTTGCAATGCAAGTTGCATCTATGGGAGCTACAACTTTATCTTACAAAGATTTTGATCCTGCTTATGTTGCTGCAGAAACTGAAGCAAGAATTGCAGTAATTGAAAAAGATAATATTGAGTTAGGTAGATTAGGTAAAACATTAAAAAATGTTCCTCAATACATCTCTATGTCTCAAATTACTGATGAAGTTTTAGCAAAAGCTGAAGCGGATGCTAAAGCTGAATTAGCTGCAGAAGGAAAACCAGAAAAAATCTGGGATAGAATTTTACCAGGTAAAATGGAAAGATTCATTTCTGACAACACAACTTTAGATACAGAGCAGTGTCTTTTAGACCAAACTTTTATTAAAGATGAAAAGAAAAATGTTGCACAATATGTAAAAACATATGGTGATGTTGAAGTATCTTCTTTTAAAAGAGTAACTTTAGGATAAGACAAAACTGTCACTCCTGTTGCTACTGAAATAAGTTCAGTACAAACGTAGGAATCTATAAATTATTTAAACCTTGCATTCTATTTTAGAATTGCAAGGTTTTTTATTTTCTAATAAAAAAGAAAATCAAAAAAAAAATGTAATTTTGCGCAACTCTTAAAACAAATGATGCAATACAAAAGAATTCTTTTAAAATTAAGCGGAGAAGCTTTAATGGGAGATAGACAATATGGAATTGATCCAAAACGTTTATCTGAATACGCAAAAGAAATAAAACAAGTAGTAGACAAAGGAGTTGAAGTAGCCATAGTTATTGGTGGTGGAAACATTTTTAGAGGTGTTGCTGGTGCTGCAAATGGTATGGATCGTGTGCAAGGAGATCATATGGGCATGTTGGCAACATGTATCAATGGGTTAGCCTTACAAAGTGCTTTAGAGGAAGAAGGTGTTTATACGCGTTTACAAACTGCTTTAGAAATTAAGGAAGTTGCAGAACCTTACATAAAAAGAAAAGCAATACGTCATTTAGAAAAAGGACGTGTGGTAATTTTTGGTGCAGGTACAGGAAACCCTTACTTTACTACAGATACAGCAGCCGTTTTAAGGGCAATTGAAATTGATGCTGATGCCATCTTAAAAGGAACTCGAGTAGATGGAATTTACAATACAGATCCAGAAAAAGATAAAAATGCCATAAAATTTGAAACAATTACCTTTAAAGATGTAATTGCAAAAGGGCTAAAAGTAATGGACATGACTGCATTTACCCTTAGTGAAGAAAATAAATTACCTATTATTGTATTTGATATGAATACTAACGGAAATTTACTAAAATTAGTTTCTGGAGAAAAAATTGGTACTGTTGTTGATAATCAATAATTAAAAACAAAAACTTACAAGAAGATGAACGAAGAAATAGAATTTATATTAGACACAGCTAAAGAAGCAATGAATAAAGCCATTGCCCATTTAGAAAAAGAATTGGTTTCTATTAGAGCTGGTAGAGCAACACCAGCAATGTTAAGTACAGTTATGGTAGATTATTATGGCGCCCAAACACCTTTAGGGCAAGTTGCCAATGTAAACACCCCAGATGCAAGAACTTTAAGCATACAACCTTGGGAAAAAAGCATGTTGCAAGAAATTGAAAAAGCAATACAATTAGCAAACCTAGGTTTTAATCCAATGAATAATGGTGATATTATTATGATTAATGTGCCACCCTTAACAGAAGAAAGAAGAAAAGGATTGGCTAAACAAGCCAAAGCAGAAGCAGAAGATGCTAAAGTTGGTGTTAGAAACGCCAGGAAAGAAGCAAATAACGAAATAAAGAAAGTAGACATCTCTGATGATATGAAAAAAATTGCAGAAGATGATGTTCAAAAACTAACAGATAGTTTTGTAAAACAAATAGATGAAAAACTAGCTGTTAAAGAAGAAGAAATAATGACTGTTTAAAAAACAGTTTTAAAACTGATAATAGTAAAAAAGAGTGTTTTTAAAACGCTCTTTTTTTATTTTAAGAACTATGTAATTTGGTTACCTTTGCACAAAATATTCTCTATGAATTTCTGGACAAAAGCTGCTGGTATAATATTGCGAAACCGTTATTTGGTATTACTCTTAATTGCAATTATAACTGGTTTATTAGCTTCGCAAATGAAATATATGAAGTTTTCATATACAGAAGCAAACCTTTTACCAGAAGACCATGAAGCAAATATAGACTACAATAAATTTTTAGAAATCTTTGGTGAAGAAGGAAATCTTGTAATCCTAGGTGTTAAAGATTCAACTGTTTTTACGCCTCAGAAATTTAATGCTTGGAATAAATTAACAGAACAATTTGATGATAGAGAAGAAATAGATTTTACAATTTCTATTGCAGATGTTCAAAAACTAAAAGCAGATAGAAAAAAAAGAAAATTTGTTTTAGAACCACTTTACGAAAAAGAACCTACAACATCAGAAGAAGTAAATGCTATTAAAAAGCAACTTTTTGATAAACTTCCTTTTTACGATAATTTACTCTATAATAAAGAAACAGGTACACTACAAACAGCTATTTATATTAAAAAAAATATTATAAATACACCAAAACGTAGAGATTTTATTTTTGACGAATTAATACCAGCCATAGAAAAGTTTGAAAAAGAAAACAACCTAGATGTTCGTGTTTCTGGTATGCCCTATATAAGAACACTAAACGCACAAAACATTCAAGATGAAATAGTACTATTTGTTGGGGGCGCTTTATTAATTACAGCTGTAATATTCTTTTTCTTTTTCCGTTCTTATAGAGCTACTTTTATCACTTTATTGGTTGTAATTATTGGTGTAGTTTGGGCATTTGGGTTTATAGGTTTATTCAGATATGAAATTACAGTTTTATCAGCATTAATACCACCTCTAATTATTGTTATTGGGGTACCTAATGCAGTGTTTTTAATTAATAAATATCAACAAGAAATAAAAAAACACGGTAACCAAGCCAAATCTTTACAAAGGGTGATTGCTAAAATTGGTAATGCCACCTTAATGACCAATATTACTACGGCTTCTGGTTTTGCCACCTTTGTTTTTGTTAAAAGTAATTTATTACGTGAATTCGGAATTTTAGCATCCGTAAACATTATTAGTATCTTTATTTTAGCACTTTTAATAATACCTATTATTTATAGTTTTATGCCTCTTCCCAAGAAAAAGCATTTAAATCACCTTGAAAAAAAGTGGATAGAAAATGTAGTAGATTGGATGGAAAAAATGGTGAGAAATCAAAGAATTACCATTTATTTTACAACTGTAATAGTAATCGTTTTAGGTATTGTTGGTGTGTATATGATTCGCGTTTCTGGTAGTCTAATAGAAGACATGCCGAAAAGTCTTCCTTTTTATAAAGACATCAAGTTTTTCGAAAAAGAGTTTGGTGGTATTATGCCTCTAGAGATTTTAATAGACACCAAAAAAGAAAAAGGTGTCATGAAACTTTCTACGCTAAAAAAGATGGAAGAATTAAACGA
>NZ_CBFHJT010000009.1:47160-49011 GCF_965656025.1 Polaribacter sp. | reverse complement strand
CTAGAGATTTTAATAGACACCAAAAAAGAAAAAGGTGTCATGAAACTTTCTACGCTAAAAAAGATGGAAGAATTAAACGAAACCATCGAAACTTTTCCAGAATTATCAAAACCAATTTCTGTAACAAACATTGTTAAGTATTCTAAACAAGCCTATTATAAAGGAAATCCAAAATATTATCAATTACCCACAAATCAAGAACAAAGCTATATTTTTTCGTATACCAAAAATTCTAATAACGATGCTAGTATGCTAAAAACATTTGTAGATTCTACAGGTAGATATGCCAGAATTACAACGTTTATGAAAGATATTGGTACAGATAAAATGGAGGTAATTCAAGAGCGATTAAAAGCAGTTATTGCCAAAGAATTTCCAGCAGATAGATTTGAAGTTTCTTTAACTGGTAAAGCACTCGTTTTTATAAAAGGGACTAATTATTTAATTAAAAACCTAGTAATTTCTTTATCACTAGCCATTTTATTAATTGCTATTTTTATGGCATGGATGTTTAGATCGCCACAAATGATTTTAATATCATTAATACCAAACATGCTTCCTTTATTAATTACAGCAGGTTTAATGGGCTTTTTAGATATTCCTATAAAACCATCTACTATTTTAGTTTTTAGTATTGCTTTTGGTATTTCTGTAGACGATACCATTCACTTTTTAGCAAAATACAGGCAAGAGTTAATTGCCAACAAATGGAAAATAAAACCCTCTGTTTACGCAGCTTTAAGAGAAACTGGTGTTAGTATGTTTTATACTTCTATTGTATTGTTTTTTGGCTTTTTAGTATTTACATTATCTAGTTTTGGTGGTACAATTGCATTAGGTGGCTTGGTTTCTGTAACCTTGTTATTAGCGATGGTTTCTAACTTATTATTGTTACCATCTCTATTATTAACTTTTGAAAAGAAAATTGCCAATCAAAAAGTATTTAAAGAACCAAAAATGAAGATTTTTCCTCCAAATGAGGATAAAGTTGACTAGTTTTAAGAAGATATTGCATTTTGTTTGATTGTTTAATATCTAACAATAAAGTATCTTTACTCTTTTAATTTAGCCTATTTTAAATATAATATTTACAATAATGATGATGAAAAATAACGTTGCAGAAATCTTAAAATCAGGAACAATTTTACAAGAAGTAACCTTAAAAGGTTGGGTAAGAACTTTTAGAAGCAACAGATTTATTGCTTTAAATGACGGTTCTACTATTAAAAACATACAATGTGTTATCGATTTTGAAAACACTCCAGAAGAAACTTTAAAAAGAATTACAACAGGAGCTGCAATTTCTATAAAAGGAACCTTAGCAGAAAGCCAAGGTAAAGGACAATCTGTAGAAATTCAGGTTGCTGAAATTGAAATTTTAGGAGATTCTAATCCAGATGAATACCCAATTCAACCAAAAAAACACAGTTTTGAATTTCTAAGAGAAAACGCGCATTTAAGAGTCAGAACAAACACATTTAGTGCAGTGATGAGAGTGCGTTCTAAACTATCTTTTGCAGTACATAAATATTTTCAAGACAATGATTTTAACTATGTAAATACACCAATTGTAACTGGTTCAGATGCAGAAGGTGCAGGAGAAATGTTTCGAGTAACTTCTTTTGAAGACAACAAAGCACCTGTTACAGAAGATGGAAAAATTGACTATTCTAAAGACTTTTTTGGAAAAGAAACCAACTTAACAGTTTCTGGCCAATTAGAAGCAGAAACCTATGCAATGGCTTTGGGTAAAGTATACACATTTGGGCCAACTTTTAGAGCAGAAAACTCTAATACCACAAGACATTTAGCAGAATTTTGGATGATAGAACCAGAGGTTGCCTTTATGGA
>NZ_CBFHJT010000009.1:45526-47061 GCF_965656025.1 Polaribacter sp. | reverse complement strand
TTTAGATGGTAATATGGATTTGGCAGAAGACTTTATAAAAAAGGTTTTAAGCTACGTTTTAAAAAACTGTAAAGACGATTTGGCTTTTCTAGACCAACGTTTTAATCAAGAAGAAAAAACAAAACCACAAGCACAAAGAAGTGAAATGAGCTTGTTAGAAAAACTAAAATTTGTAACAGAAAATAATTTTAAACGAGTTTCTTACACAGAAGCTTTTGATATTTTAAGAAACTCAAAACCAAATAAAAAGAAAAAATTTCAATTTCCTGTAAACGAATGGGGTGTAGATTTACAATCTGAACACGAACGTTATTTGGTAGAAAAACATTTTAAATGTCCTGTAATTTTATTTGATTACCCAGCAAATATCAAAGCATTTTACATGCGTTTAAATGATGATGGTAAAACTGTAAGAGCCATGGATGTTTTATTTCCTGGCATTGGAGAAATGGTTGGTGGTGCTCAGCGTGAAGAACGTTATGAGGTTTTACAAGAAAAAATGAAAACCATGAATATAGACGAAAAAGAACTTTGGTGGTATTTAGACTTACGTAAGTTTGGTACAGCTGTACATTCCGGTTTTGGTTTAGGTTTCGAAAGACTAGTACAATTTACCACAGGAATGGGCAATATTAGAGACGTAATCCCTTTTCCAAGAACACCACAAAACGCAGAATTTTAAACTAGAAAAACTATTTTTTACTAAATCGTCATTCCCTAAAAGAATGACGATTTTATTTTAACCTATTTCTTATATTTGTATATATGCTAAAACAAAGCTTACAATACAAGTTACTTCAAAAATTATCTCCACAACAAATACAGTTGATGAAGCTAATTCAATTGCCTACACAAGCTTTTGAAGAGCGTTTAAAACAAGAGATAGAAGAAAACCCTGCTTTAGATACTGGTAAAGATGAAAGCGATTCTTTTGATGAAGATTTATCAAACGAATTTGATGATACTGGCACAGAAAAAATTGAAGCAGAAGACATCAATATAGATGAGTATTTAAGTGATGATGAAATACCAAACTATAAAACCCAAGCCAATAATTATTCTGCAGATGATGAAGATAAAAACGTACCCTATGCAGCTGGTACTAGTTTTCATCAATCTTTAAAAAACCAGTTAAACACCTTTCGTTTAGATGAAGAAGAACGTGCCATTGCAGAATTTTTAGTAGGTAGTATAGATGATAGTGGCTACATTAGAAGAGAAATCATAGACCTTGTAGACGATTTGGCTTTTACTGCAAATGTTTTTACAACCGAAGAAAAGGTAATTTCAGTATTAAAAAAAGCAGTGCATAATCTAGACCCCTTAGGTGTTGGCGCTAGAGATTTAAAAGAGTGTTTAATTATTCAGCTCAAAGCAAAAGACAAAACTAAAATTAGAAGTTTAGCTACAGAAATTTTAGAAACTGCGTTTGATCATTTTGTGAAAAAACATTACAAAAAATTACAAGAAAAATTCCATATTTCAGAACAGGAATTGAAAGATGTAAATGTAGAAATCTCTAAATTAAATCCGAA
>NZ_CBFHJT010000009.1:31781-45428 GCF_965656025.1 Polaribacter sp. | reverse complement strand
AAAAATTACAAGAAAAATTCCATATTTCAGAACAGGAATTGAAAGATGTAAATGTAGAAATCTCTAAATTAAATCCGAAACCGGGTAGTTCATATGCTGGTAACAATAAAATTGCAGAGCAAATTGTACCCGATTTTTCTATAAAAATTATAGATGGTGAGTTAGATCTAACCTTAAACTCTAGAAATGCACCACAATTACATGTTTCTAGAGAATATAACAATATGTTAAAAGGTTATAAAGAGTCTAATGTAAAAACCAAATCTCAAAAAGATGCAGTGTTTTTTATCAAACAAAAATTAGATGCTGCAAAATGGTTTATAGACGCCATTAAACAACGTCAGCAAACGCTTTTAGTAACTATGAATACTATTATGCACTATCAATATGATTATTTTTTAACTGGTGATGAGCGTAAGTTAAAACCCATGATTTTAAAAGATATTGCAGATAAAATTAATATGGATGTTTCTACAGTTTCTAGAGTCGCTAATAGTAAATATGTTTCTACACCTTATGGTACTAAATTAATTAAAGAGTTTTTCTCTGAATCTATGAAAAATGACCAAGGTGAAGATGTATCTACCAGAGAAATTAAAAAAATATTAGAAACAGTAATTGCCGAAGAAAATAAAAAGAAACCTTTAACAGACGAAAAATTAGCAACTATCTTAAAGGAAAAAGGATACCCTATTGCTAGAAGAACTGTTGCAAAATATAGAGAGCAATTAGACTTGCCTGTGGCTAGGTTAAGAAAAGAAATCTAGTGGAAAAATTCTACAAAACAATATCTGTAGTTTTACACCCAATAGTAATACCAACTATTGGTGTATTTTTATACTTTTTTTTAACACCAAATAATTTAGAAAGCCAACAAAAATTAGCTATTTTAAGCCTGGTTTTTATTACTACTTATTTAATTCCTTTGCTTATTTTAATCGTTTTTAAAAAGATAAAATTGGTAAAAAGCTTTAAAACAAAAAGTATTAAAGAAAGAAAAATACCCATCGCAATAATGATTGTATTATTCTATCTCTTAGGAAATACTATTGTTGGTATTTCTCAAATAAGAGATTTAGGGATTCTTTTTTATGCTTCTAGTTATGGTTTAATTATAATCTACTTTCTTTTTGCTTTTAATTTAAAAACCAGTATACATTTAATGTCTATTGGTATTGCTACAAGTTTTTTTTTAGTCTTAGGTGGTATTTATCCAATAAATTATATACCTGTAATTGTAATAGGTATTTTGTTTGCGGGTTTATTAGGTAACGCCAGGTTGTATTTAAATGCACATACAACAACTGAGGTCTATTTGGGGTTCTTTGCGGGTTTTATAACGCCTATTGGTGTGTATTTATTCCTATAAAAAATAATAGATAAGACCGAATTTTAAAATCCTTGTATCTATAGATTCTCCATTAATATTAGCATCTTTAAAAACAGGCGATAAACCATAAAATAGATGTATATTAAACTTATCGTAACCTGCAGAAAGTGTTAAGCCATATTGCAATTTATTATAAGCTTCTATATTACTATACTTAAAGCTTTGTTGATTTGCATCTGTATAAGAAAAAGTATTCTGTAAATTATATATCAATTTTACACCTGTATAAACTCTCCAAAAATTATATTTTTTTGCGTTCGAAGTTCTCCATCTAAATTCTAAGGGAAGTTCTAAATTATAGGTCTTAAAAACGTTATTTGTAATCGTATTATCACTATCAAAAATGGTAGATTTATTTACTTCATCTACTTTTAATTTGTGGTTAAAATAATCGTACTCAAAACCAATACCAGCAGCAAAAGAGATGCTTCCTTGTTTGTTTAAAATGATATCCTTAATAAAACCTGCAGATAGTGAGTATGAAAAATTACTTTTAGAAATTGTGCTTGGTTGCTTATCTAATTGACTATAAGATATTGAAATATAAAGCTGATCATCTGCATAACTATCACCTAATTGTAAAGAATATTTTTGAGCAAAAGAATTTAATACAGTTAATACTAAAAATAAAAAAAGGACTTTAGATTTCATAATAATTGTAACGTATTATAAAGATACAATATTTCAAAATATATTGTATTTGATAATTAAAGCAAAAAAAAAGAGATAATTCTAAGAATTATCTCTTTTTTTAAATACTATTTATAAAATTAATTGCCTCCTCCTTTAGAAGCAGAATAACTTATTTTAAGAGCATTTACATCTCTTAATTTTAATCTAATATCTGTAATTGTACCCACATTAGATTCTTTATCTGCCTTAATTGAAGTGGTCATAAAAGGTATTTCAGCTTCAGAAACTTTTTCTCTAGAGTTCATGATAAAAGCAGGTACATCATCTGCAGATGCAATTTTATCGTTCAACTGAATTTTATTATAACCAGCACCATATTTAGGATCTTTAGCTTTACTAACATAAATGGTAGTAACTAAACTTTTATGCTCTAATTTTTTAACTTCTGTTGCCGAAGGTAATCTTGGAGCTTCTAATTTTAAATCTGTTTCTCTCATAGTAGTTGTTACCATAAAGAAAAACAATAACATAAATACAATGTCTGGTAATGCAGCTGTATTTACTGCTGGCATTCCTTTTTTCTTTTTTCTAAACTTAGACATATTATTATATTTTTAAATTAATTACCAGAGGTAGGTTCAGCATCAGAAATAATTTGAGGATATGCTATTTTGATATCTTCAACCTTTTTCTTTAAAGACTCGTCGGTTCTATCTTTCTTATATGCTTCTTCTAACTCATCAAAAGATGTGCCATAACGTTCTAAAGACAATCTATTTCTTAATTCTGTATAAGCTCTTAAAAGTTCGTTTTGTACTTTTAAATAGGTACCATATTCCGTTCCTCTATCACTTTGTACAGAAATAATTGCTTTGTTAGGATGATCTGAAGATGACTCGCTCTTTTCTCCTTTACAATATGTACAAGGTCCAGTTGCTACACCATTTTCTACTTTTCCTTCACCTCCACCATTATCTATAAATGCTTTAGCAGCCTCTTTAAGTTCACTAATTTCCATACGAGCGTCTTCTACAAGAAGTTCGTTATTTCTATTAATATTTACTTCAAAGATGTTTTTCTCCTTAATAATAGGAGGTACATAATCTGGTGGTGGTTTTTCTGATAACTTTTTAGAAATACCAGAATCTACATTCATAGTGGTAGTTACTAAAAAGAAAATTAATAGCAAGAAAGCAATATCTGCCATAGAACCTGCATTAATTTCTGGATTCTCTCTTCTTGCCATAATTTTATGATTTTACTAATCCTTTAACTAAATCGTATACAAAGAATAGCGAAGCTACTCCACCAAGTATAATACTGTATAATATACCTGTACCAACCCATTTATTGGTTGTAGACCCTTCTTCTCCTCCTTCTAAAACTACACCTTGTGTATCTAAAACTGCTTGCGTATCAGACATAAAGTAAGCTATCATTAGAATAACACCTAAAACACCAATACCAAGTAAGGTCTTTTTAAGGTTTTGAGGATTTCTAACTAAGTTCCATAAAGATAATAATATTGCTATTACTACTGCTGCATAGAACAAGAAAGTAGAGAAATAAATTATCGGACTTACTACTTTGTTTTGCAAGTCACCATCTGTTTTTAAAACCTCTGCATCTTCCATAAATATTCTTATGAAAAGAAAAGCTCCAACAACGGCGATGACTGCAATTAAAATATTTAAAATTTTATTGCTTTTCATCTCGTCTTATTATTTTTTATATTTTACTAATAAATCTATTAATTGAATTGAAGCATCTTCCATATTGTTTACAATACTATCGATTTTAGAAACGATGTAATTATAAAAAATCTGTAAAATAATTGCTACAATTAAACCAAATACAGTAGTTAATAAGGCAATTTTAATACCACCTGCTACTACTGCTGGAGAAATGTCGTTTGCAACTGCAATTCTATCAAATGCATCAATCATACCAATTACAGTTCCCATGAAACCAAGCATTGGTGCTAATGCGATAAATAAAGATAACCAAGATACATTTTTCTCTAAAAGTCCCATTTGAACTCCACCATAAGAAACTACTGCTTTTTCAGCTGCATCTACACCTTCGTCTACTCTATCTAAACCTTGATAAAAAATAGATGCTACAGGCCCTTTTGAATTTCTACAAACTTCTTTTGCAGCTTCTACACCACCAGAACTTAAAGCGTCATCTACATTTGCTACTAATTTCTTAGTATTTGTAGTTGCCATGTTTAAATAAATAATTCTTTCAATTGCAATTGCTAAACCTAAAATTAAGGCTACTAATACAATCCCCATAAATTGTGGGTCACCTTCAATAAAACGAAGTTTTAATTCTTGGTGGAAAGTTCTTGATTCTTCAGTTGCTTCTTGTGCGAAAGTTGATTGAATAGCTCCAAAAAACATTAATCCTGTTACAGATAGGACATTTACTACTTTTTTCATCTTTGTTATAATTAATTTTTAATAGTTAACGGGTTAAATATATAAATTTTCACTTCAAATTAAATAAAACGCATCAATTTAATTTTACTTTCTTTGAAATGGAGTGGCAAGTAACAAAAAAATTGTTGTCCCTCAAAAAAAATCTATCCTATTTTCTGTAAAAATAATGTTTTTTTTTCTAGATATGTAATTTTAACAAAAACTATTTTTCACTAACTTCCCCTCTTAAAGATTTTTGAAAGTGATATTTAAACACTTCTAAAGACAAATCTTCATTTAACAGGTACATTAATTTTGCTATTGCAGACTCTGTAGTCATATCTAAACCACTTATTATACCTATATTTTTTAGTTTTATACTGGTATCATAATGACCTAAAATTACGCTACCTCCAGCACATTGTGTTACGTTTACAATTTTTATTCCTTTTTTAATTGCTTTTTCTAATTGATTGATAAACCAAGTTTCATTGGGTGCATTACCAGAGCCATAACTTTCTAACACAACACCTTTTAAATTTTGTATTGATAAAATTGCTTCTACTGTTGCTTTTGTAATTCCGGGAAACAATTTTAAAATTACAACATCTGTAACTAATTTTTTTCTTACAGTTAAATCTTTATTTTCTTTAATTTTTAACAATTGTGCTTCATCAAACTTTAAATGTACCCCACTTTCTGCCAATGCTGGATAGTTCATAGAAGCAAATGCCTCAAATTGTTCTGCACTAATTTTTGTAGTTCTGTTGGCTCTATACAATTTGTACTCAAAATACAAACAAACTTCTTTAATTAAAGGTTGATTTTGTTTTCTAACAGAAGCTATTTCTATAGAAGTAATCAAATTTTCTTTTGCATCTGTTCTTAAATCGCCTATTGGCAATTGAGAACCTGTAAATATGATTGGTTTTTGTAAATTTTCTAACATAAAGCTTACAGCAGAAGATATATAAGACATGGTATCTGAACCTGTAAGAATTACAAAACCATCAAATTTTGTATAATTAGCTTCTATAACTTCTACTATATCTACGTAATACTGTGTATTCATATTAGAAGAATCTATAGGTTCTTTAAAAGAAATGCTTTCGATATTACAGTTTAATTGCTGTAACTCTGGTATATTTTGTACAATCTGACTAAAATCAAACGCTTTTAAGGCATTTGTTTTGTAGTCTTTAACCATACCAATGGTACCTCCTGTATATATAATAAGTATGTTGGGTTTGTTTGTCATTTTGTCATAAAATTCTAAATATTCTATTAAATTTTGATGTTTGATAGAAAAAAATCATCAAAAACAACAACAATAAATAAAATGGAATACTTTATGTTGTAAATTTATCAAACAAAAATGAAATACAATTTAAAAATTTATAAATTATGATGGGTTTCTATATATTAATTGGTATTATTTCTTTGGTGAGTATGCTGGTTAGCAATCAACTAAAAAGTAAATTTAAAAAATACTCTCAAGTTCAGTTAAGAAACGGAATGTCTGGTGCTGAAATTGCCGAAAAAATGTTGGCAGACAATGGTATTTTTGATGTAAAAGTTATTTCTACTCCAGGTAGATTAACTGACCATTACAACCCAAAAGACAAAACGGTAAATTTAAGTGAAGCTGTTTACAACCAGCGAAATGCGGCTGCTGCAGCTGTTGCAGCGCATGAAGTTGGGCATGCAGTTCAACATGCAAAAGCTTACAGTTATTTAACCATGCGATCTCAATTGGTGCCAATTGTAAGTGTTACTTCTAAATTTTCTCAGTGGTTAGTTATTGGTGGTTTAATTTTAGGAGCTGCTTCTGGTGCTGCAGGAATTGGTTTTTACATAGCTATTTCTGGTTTGGTATGTATGGGTTTTGCTACCTTATTTAGTTTTGTAACCTTGCCTGTAGAATATGATGCTAGTAACAGAGCTTTGGCTTGGTTAAAAAATAAAAACATGGTATCTAGAGAAGAATATGCTGGCTCTAAAGACGCACTTAAATGGGCAGCAAGAACCTATTTAGTAGCTGCCTTAGGTTCTTTAGCAATGCTTTTATACTGGGGATTACAAGTTTTGGGCGGTAGAGATTAAAACTATTTTAAAATCATAAACAAATAGAACCTCAGTTCTAAAACCTTTCTACAAATGCTTCAATTTTAATTGGAGCATTTTCTCTTTTTTAAAAGGGATTACATTTTGTACCTTTACTATAATATTTATATAATGTGGATTTAAACGTACTAAATACAACCTTACAAAGTTGCTGTTACCAACCATTAACAGGTTATTTTAGAGATGGTTTTTGTAAAACCACTGCAGATGATTATGGCACACACACAGTTTGTGCTATTGTTACCAAAGAGTTTTTAGAATATTCTGCCTCTAGAGGCAATAATCTTATGACCCCAATTCCACATTGGAATTTTCCAGGTCTAAAACCAGGAGACAAATGGTGTTTATGTATTTCTAGATGGTTAGAAGCAGAAAAAGCAGGTAAAGCTCCGTCTATAATTTTAGAAGCAACCCATAAAAAATCTTTACAATATACTTCTATAGAAATGTTAACAAAATATGCATTTAAAGGGTAATTAAGTGGAAAACTATTGGAACATGATTGAATTAGCCGCACTTTTAACAGATGCTGGTTTGGTTATTCTAATTTGGATGGTACAATTAATAGTATATCCTAGTTTTTTATTTTTTAAGAAAGCCCAACTATTTTTATGGCATAAAAAATACACCAATTACATCGCAATAATCGTAATTCCTTTAATGCTAAGTCAGTTGGTATTTGCATCTTTAGCTTTATTTTACAAACCTTTACATTTTAGTATCCCGTATTTTAGCATTGTTGTATTCTTGTGGATTTTTACTTTTTTGGGTTTTGCTCCACTACATTTTAAAATTTCAGCAGAAAAATCTACAAAAAACACATTACAACTTCTTGTAAGCAGAAATTGGCTACGCACCCTATTATGGTCTTTTTTATTTGTCTTTCATCTTTTCTTTTTCTCGTAAAATTTTCCATTTTATTTTTTGTTAGGAAACCCTTTATAGTTTTTAAGCGTCTCTACTTTGTAAGAAAACTACTTTTATTCGCCGGAAAAACATCCCACTTCGTCAGATTATAGTTTTTTTCTTGTAACAAAACAGGCACTTTTACAGTGTAATATAAAACAGCAAGCCAAATGAAATTTTTTACAACATTCGTATTTATCTTTTTTTTCAGTTTTTTAAATACACATGCACAACATACCATTTCTGGTAAAATTATAGATACAGCAAACAATCCTTTACCTTTTGCAAATATTGTTTTGTATAAGTTTGATAGTAAAGAAACTCCAAGAGGAACTGTATCTGATGATTCTGGTTCTTATACAATTAAAAACATCAATTCAGGAAAGTACCTAATAGAAATTTCTATGTTGGGTTTTGAAACTCAAAAAGTAAAAGCATTTGATCTAAACACAAACAAAACATTCAATTTTACTCTAAAAGAAGAAAGTCAGACACTAAATGAGGTGGTTATAAAAAGTAAAAGACCTGTAATTAAACAAACTGCAGAAAAATTAATTGTAGATCTAGAAAAATCTGAAATGATAAATACCAATCTACAAGATGTGATGAGAAAAATACCTGGTGTTTTAGTAACCAATAATGGTATTTCTATTGCTGGTAATAGTGGTGTAAGAATTCTTATCAATGGTAAAACTACAGAATATATGGATGTTGAAACATTATTAAGAGATTTTCCTGCTGATAATATCTCTAAAGTAGAAGTGGTAGAACAACCAGGTGCAGAATATGAAGCTTCTGGTTCTGGAGCAATCATTAACATCATTTTAAAGAAAAATGTACGTTTAGGTACACATGGTGCTGTAAATTCTTGGGTTGGAGAAGACCAAGGTTTTGAGTGGGGTTCTGGTTTTTCTATTGCGAGTTATAAAAACAAATTAAACTGGCAAACTAGCATAAACTACTCGCAACCAACTTGGAGAGACGATTTATTTTTAGTGAGAACCGTAGGAACAGAAACTTATGATCAAGCTACAAGAGAACCCTATGACCCAGATAATTTTACGATTGCTGGTAGTGTAGATTATTACATTTCAGAACATCATTCTATAGGGATTGGAGGAAGATTAAACACCCGAAAATCTACAAGAACAGCAAGAAGTGAAACCATTATTTCTGACGTAAATACTACAAATACATTATTTTCTGAAAATTATTTTGATAGAGATCGAGTTACATATAACATCAACCCATATTACGAATACAAAACAGAAACAGACAAATTAGTGCTAGATTTTAATTATGTAGATTTTACAAATGATAATACCAATACCTTGTATGATATTGCTGGAAGTACTATTTCTTTTACAGATAGAAGATACATACAAGATGGAACTTACAATATAAAAACCTATAGAGCAGATTATACAAAAACGATTTCAGACAATTTAAAAATAAGCGCAGGTTCTAGATTTGCTGATGTAAAAACAGACAACGATTTACAAACTTTTGAAGAAAACAATACTGGAAATTTTGATAAAGTTAACGAAGCAAGTAGCCGTTTTGTAATAGACGAAACCATTTTAGCTTTTTATGGAAAAATCAATGCCAAAATGGGTAAATGGTCTTTTTCTGGTGGTTTGCGTTATGAAGATAGTAATACAGATGGTACCTCGACCTTTTTAAAAAACGGAACGTTAACAACAGAAGTACAAAAAAGACCGATTAAAAAATTATTTCCGAGTGCTTCTGTAAGCAGAAAGTTAACCGATATTTTAGGGGCAAGTGTTTCTTATAGTTATAGAATACAAAGACCTTCTTACAATAGTTTAAACTCTTTTCAACAGTTTTTAGACCCTTTTTCTGCTGGCGAAGGAAATCCGAATTTAACACCATCTTACACGAATAATTATCAATTTAATTTAACCTATGAAGGGCAACCTTTTTTTACAGTAGGTTATAGCAAAACAGACGATGTTATTTTTCAATTGATAAAACAAGACAATACTACAGCACAAATACGTCAGCAAAATGTAAATGTAGAAAATAATGCCAATTGGAACTTTAGATTGTTTGCTCCGGTAAATTTTGCCAAAGGTTTAGATGGTTTCACTGGTATAATCGTAACCAATACCGATTTTAAATCGTCTACATTTGATGTAGACTTAAATAAATGGAACTTAATTTGGTTTTTACAAGCAAGCTATCAGCTACCTTGGGATGTTAATCTTGAGTTAAGTGGAAACTATGGTACTGGAGCTTTAGAAGGGCAAATTGAAGTAGATTGGTTGGCAGAATTAGATTTTTCTTTCGGAAAAAAGTTTTTAGATGATAAATTAAAAGTAAATTTAGGCTTTAATAAAATGCTTAACAGAGGTTTTGTTGGTAATATAGATTATGGCAATGGTATTGCTGCTGTAGAAAGCAATGGATCTAGACAAAACATTCAATTAAGAATGGTATATAGCTTTGGGGCTAAATTTGGTAAGAAAAAATCGAAAAGAATTATAAATAGAGATGAAGAAAATAGAATTAATGATAGTAACTAATATATTTGTTTGATGAATACCAAGTTTGACAAGTCTGATTATATAATTCTTGCTGTTTTTTACCTAATTAGTGCAACTATAAATATTTTTGATTATTTAGACCAAGATGCGACTTTATTAGAGTATTTAATAGACATACCGATGTATGTAATTACCTCTTTTACAGGAGTACTCATTTTTATGTATTTCATTATTCCTAAGTTTCTTATTCAGAAAAAAAATTATATTCTATTTGCAATTTTTGGGTTATTGGTAGTTACTTTTATTGGAGTTATTGAAAGAGTCGTTGGTTTTTCGACAGGGAATAATGATTGGAGCAAATTTCCAGGTTTAGGAAACTTAATTTTATACGGTATT
Organism: Polaribacter sp.; assembly: GCF_965656025.1. Lineage (GTDB taxonomy): Bacteria > Bacteroidota > Bacteroidia > Flavobacteriales > Flavobacteriaceae > Polaribacter. Next base: position 35,049 of record NZ_CBFHJT010000009.1, on the reverse strand, counting down.
TTTAATGGATCTGACTCTATTGGCCTTGCTTTAGGTGTATTAATTACCAAGAAATTTTATGAATCGCAAACACAAATTGCAACAATACAAAAACAAAAAAAAGAAAACGAGCTAAAATTATTACGCTCTCAATTAGATCCTCATTTTTTATTCAATAATTTAAACACCTTAGACTCTTTAATAGATAGCAACCCAACAAAAGCTAAAGAATATATTAATAAACTGTCTTTAATTTATCGTTATTTAATAAAAACAAAAGATTTAGAAGTTATGGAACTTTCTAACGAAATTGAATTTGCCAAAAATTATATATTTTTAATTAAAACAAGATTTGGTTACGATTATGAATTTACTATTGAACAGAATATTTCTTTAGTTGATAAATTTGTACCCACAGGCGCCATACAAACCTTGTTAGAAAATGTGGTAAAACACAATAAATATGATGGAAAAACCCCAATAAAAACAACAATTACAATTAATGATGGTTGGCTAATTATTGCCAATTCAAAATCAGAGATAAAATCAAATCAAGAATCTTTTGGTACTGGTTTAGAAAATTTAAAAGCACGTTATAAATTACTTTCAGATAAAAATATTCAGATTAATAATTTTGATAAAAAGTTTGAAATTTTTATTCCTGTTATTGGGTTGAGTGCATAAAAGTCGAGTATGTCATTTCGAAATGAGCTTTTTCAGCGATTGAGAAATCTCATAATTTCTCTCTAAAAGTGAGATTTCTCCATAAAGTAGAAATGACACGCATAAATTAAAAATAAAAAATGAACATCCTAATTTTAGAAGACGAAATACCTGCATATCAAAAATTACAAAAATGTTTAGATACTTTTTTTGATGAAAAAACGTCTATTTCTTGGGGTAGATCTATTGCAGAGGGTTCAGAATTATTAAAAGCAACTAATTATGATTTTATTCTGTCCGACATTCAATTATTAGATGGTCTTTCTTTTGATTTGTTTGATAAGATAAATCCAAATTGTCCTATTATTTTTTGTTCTGCACATGATGATTATTTATTTAAAGCCTTTCACACAAACGGAATTGCATACATTTTAAAGCCCTACTCGCAAAACGATTTTAATAAGGCCTTAGAAAAATACCAGTCTTTATTTAAACAAGGAAATTATGATACTCTTAGTTCTAAAACACTAAAGGCATTAAAAAATGCTTTACAAGAAGAAAACACCAACTTTAAAGAGCGTTTTGTAATTAAAAAATCAACAGGGATTCAGTTATTAAACGCAACTGATATAGCACTAATTACAGCTTCAGGAGATTTTTGTTTGGTTATAGACAAAGATGGAAAACGTCATACAATTTCTCAAAACTTAGGAAGTATTCATCAACAACTAAATCCTAAAAAGTTTTTTAAAATTAATAGAAGCGAAATTATCAATATCGATTTTATAGAGAAAATAGAAAGTCATTTTAAAAATAGATTACTAATTTCTATAAAAAACTACAAAGAAAAAGTAATGACAAGTACATCAAAAACCGCTGATTTTAGAAAATGGTTAGAGGGATAAAATCTAATACTCTCCAGATAAAGATGCTAGGTTTTTTTGGTTACTACGCAGTTTAAATAATAAAATGCCTCCATCTATTAACAAATCGCTTTTAGAGAATTTATTTAATCTTTCTTGTGCTATTTTAGAACGTTTGTAGTTCGAAGAAAAGCGGTCTTTCCACTTATCTTCGTATGTTTTAAGCTCACTTAAGTTCTCATTTTTTAATGCTTTATCAATAGCTTTACTTGCCAAAATAGCAGATTCAAAAATAAACTTGTAACCCTCACCAGCAATTGGATTTACTTGCGAAACACTATCACCAACACAAACTAAATTATCTAAAACAAATTCCTCTAAGACAGGTGTTATTGGTATGCTTCCTCCTTCAACTTTATCGTTGTCTTTTTCTACAAGTTTTTTAATGTTAGGTAAAGCTAGTATTTTATGAAGTCTTTCCTTAAGTCCTTTTTTTAAAGAGTCATCAATCGTTCCAAATCCTATAATTCCTCTTCCATTTTTTAGTGGAAAAATCCAACCATAACCACCTTTATAAGTGCTACCCAAAAGCAAATAAATTTGATTTGTGTTGCCTAAATACTTCACATTATATTCTACACCAGTAGCAAGTTGATACTGCTTTTCTCTTAAACCTACTTTTTTACTTAAAACAGCATTTGTACCTGTTGCATCTACAAAAATCTTTGCAGAATAGCTATTGCCATTTTTATCTGTTACAGAAGTAAAAGAATTATTTTCTTTTACTATTTTTTTTATTTGAACGCCTAATTTAAAACTAACATATTCACTATCTAAAGAGTTTAATAGTTCTTCGTGTAACTTTTTTTTATCTAATGTATATAAATTTGATTTAACTTTTGATGCAAGCCTTTTAGACTGAATACAAACCTCATCTATTTTATTTGCTACAACGTTATTGGTTAAATTAAAATCTTCTAGTTTCATAAAACTAGCTAACGTATAGAAAGAAAAGTCTAAAAGATCTTTCTTTTGATCTAGAATTAAAACCTTATGTTTTTTGTTACTTAACTCTCTAGCTAGCATTAATCCTGCACCGCCACCACCAACTATTATAACATCGTACATTTTTTTAGGTTTAAATAATTAATCATTTAATTTTAAAACCGCCATAAATGCTTCTTGTGGTATTTCTACATTACCAACTTGACGCATTCTTTTCTTCCCTTTTTTCTGCTTTTCTAGTAATTTACGTTTTCTAGAAATATCTCCTCCATAACATTTTGCAGTAACATCTTTACGCAATGCTTTGGTAGTTTCTCTTGCTATAATTTTTGCACCAATGGCAGCCTGTATAGGAATATCGAACTGTTGTCTTGGAATTAGTGTTTTTAATTTCTCAACAATTTTTTTACCAATTGAATAAGCATTATCTGCATGTAATAATGCAGAAAGCGCATCTACAGAATCGCCATTTAATAAAATATCTACACGTACTAATTTAGACTCTTTCATTCCTATTGGATGATAATCGAAAGAAGCATATCCTTTAGAAACCGTTTTTAATCGATCGTAAAAATCGAATACAATTTCTGCCAAAGGCATTTCGAAAATTAACTCTACACGTTCTGTGGTTAAATAGGTTTGGTTTACAATTTGCCCACGTTTTTCGATACACAAACTCATAACCTGCCCAACAAAATCAGATTTTGTTACAATAGAGGCTTTAATAAAAGGCTCTTCTACTCTATTTAATTTACTTG
>NZ_CBFHJT010000009.1:12253-31686 GCF_965656025.1 Polaribacter sp. | reverse complement strand
CTAGGTTCTGGTAAATCTGATGGGTTGTTTACCACAATGGCCTCTTCTGGATTTTTGTTAGTGTAGGCAAAGTAAGACACGTTGGGTACTGTTGTAATTACAGTCATGTTAAACTCTCGCTCTAAACGTTCTTGTATAATTTCCATGTGCAACATGCCTAAGAAGCCACATCTAAAACCAAAACCTAATGCTGCAGAACTTTCTGGTTGAAACACCAAAGAAGCATCATTTAATTGCAGTTTTTCCATAGAGTTACGCAATTCTTCGTAATCTTCTGTATCTACAGGATAAATACCTGCAAAAACCATGGGTTTTACGTCTTCAAAACCATCAATTAAATCTGAAGTCGGATTTACAAAATCTGTAATCGTATCTCCTACTTTTACTTCTTTTGCTGTTTTAATACCTGTAATTAAATAACCAACATCACCTGTTTTTATTTCTTTTTTAACAACTTGCTCTAATTTTAAAGTACCTACTTCATCAGCATTATACTCTTTGTTAGTTGCCATAAATTTTATTTGCTGATTCTTTTTTATAGAACCATCAATAACTCTAAAATAGGTTTCTATACCCCTGTAAGAGTTGTAAACAGAATCAAAAATTAAGGCTTTTAAAGGTGCATCTGGATTTCCTTTGGGTGCAGGAACTCTTTCTATAATTGCTTTTAAAATATTGTCTACTCCAAAACCAGTTTTACCACTGGCGTGAATTACTTCTTCTGGATTACAACCTAATAAATCTACAATATCATCAGTTACTTCTTCTGGATTTGCACTTGGTAAATCTACCTTGTTTAATACAGGAATAATTTCTAAATCGTTCTCTAAAGCTAAGTATAAGTTAGAAATGGTTTGTGCTTGTATACTTTGTGCAGCATCTACAATTAGCAACGCACCTTCACAAGCGGCTATAGATCTAGAAACTTCATAAGAAAAATCTACGTGACCTGGAGTATCAATTAAATTTAAAATATATTGTTCGCCTTCAAAAGTGTAATCCATTTGAATAGCATGCGATTTTATGGTAATACCACGTTCACGTTCCAAATCCATATTATCTAATAACTGATTTTGCTTTTCGCGCTCAGTTACAGAACCTGTATAATCTAACAATCTATCTGCCAAAGTACTCTTACCATGGTCTATGTGCGCGATTATACAAAAGTTTCTAATGTTTTTCATACTTCGTTTTCTAACTGCTTTTAGTCTGCAAAGATATGGTATTTACCACCCTTTACAAACAAAAAAAGTACAATGAAATTCATTGTACTTTTTATATATTATTTTTTCTAAAATCTTAAGAATCTCTTTCTAGTTCTGCAATAGCTACTTTAAATTCTTCCCAATTTATAGTATCATCTCTATTTTTATCATAGCCTTTTAATAACTCATTCGCCACAAAGCCAGAAATAAAACCATTTATTTCTGCTGCTCTTAACATTTTTTTAATTTCAGATTTGTTTAATCTTGCATCTTCATCTGAATCAAAAAAACGAAAAGCTTCTTCTGGCGAGTCGAATTGATTGGTAATTAAAATTCTAATTTTTCTTAAAATATCTACTTTTGCACTCATTTTGTTTATTTTTTGGTTGATGGCTTAAGTTAAGAATTTATTATTAATCTTGCCATTCTGCAATAAACAAATTCGTATCACGACCTCCACCATTGTTCCTGTTGGAAGAAAAAGCTAATCTTTTCCCATCATTTGAGAAAACAGGAAACGCATCAAATGTTTCTCCATGTGTAACTCTTTCTAAATTTTTACCATCAATATCTATTAAATATAAATTGAAAGGGAAACCTCTTTCTGCTTCAAAATTAGAAGAAAATAAAATCTTTTTTCCTGAAGGATGAAAAAACGGACTCCAATTTGCATTTCCTAAATCTGTTAATTGTCTTAAATCTGAACCATCTGCGTTGCAAATGTATAATTCCATTTCTGTAGGTTCTACCAACCCTTCTGCCAATAAATCTTTATAGGCTTTGATTTCTTCTTTTGTTTTTGGTCTTGATGATCTAAAGATAATTTTTGTGCCATCTGGAGAGAAAAATGCACCACCATCATAACCCAACTCATCTGTAATTTGTTTTACATCTGTACCATCAATATTCATAGTATACAACTCTAAATCGCCACTTCTAGTAGAAGTAAATACAATTTTATCGCCTTTCGGAGAAACTGTTGGTTCTGCATCATAGCCTTTTTCGTTGGTTAATTGTTTTACAATATTCCCTTCTAAATCTGCCACAAAAATGTCGAAACTATCATATACTGGCCAAATATATTTTCCGTTTTTACGAAGCGGAACTTCAGGACAATTCTCATCTACCAAATGTGTAGATGCATAAATAATATGTTTATTATCTGGTAAAAAATAAGCACAAGTTGTACGCCCTTTTCCAGTAGAAATCATTGGCGGCATTTTATCTTTAAAATTTTCATCTGCATTCATTAAAAACATTTGATCGCAACTAACATTCCAGTTTTTATAATTAGATTGAAACACTAGTTGTTTATCATCAAAACTCCAATATGCTTCTGCATTATCACCTCCAAAAGTTACTTGACGTAAGCTTTTAAAATGGGTTTCTTCTGGATAAATTAAAGGGTTTTTATTTACAACCTTTTCTGTAGTATTGGTTTCAGTTGGTTTTTTATCGTTTTTACAAGAAAGTAATAAAGAGGCTATTACTAATAAAGAAAGAATTCTCATTTTTTGTTTTTATTAATTAACTTTGCAAAAATAATATTTATCGTCATGAGAAACATTCTATTTCTAGTTTTTTTATCAATTTTATTTGCTTGTAAACCAAACATTAATCAAGAAGAACGCATCAAAGAAGATGTTACTTTTTTAGCATCTGATGCTTTAGAAGGCAGACAAACAGGAACTGAAGGCGAAAAAAAAGCTGCTAACTATATTTCTAATCGTTTTAAAGAATTAGGGTTGCAACCAAAAGGAACCTCAGAATTTTTACAAGCTTTTACATTTAAACCCAAAACCAATCCACATGACGAAGTTAAGTTTGATGTAAATGGAGATGGAACCATTACAGGAAATAATGTGTTAGGTTTTATAGATAATAAAGCAGAAAATACAGTAATTATTGGCGCACATTACGATCATTTAGGTTTTGGTGGCGAAGGTTCTTTATATAGAGATTCTATTAAAGCAGTGCACAATGGTGCAGATGATAATGCATCTGGTGTAGCAATTATGCTAAATTTAGCAGCAAAATTAAAAACGAAAAATAAAAGCAACAATTACTTATTTATGGCTTTTTCTGGTGAAGAAATGGGCTTATTAGGCTCTAATTATTTTGTAAAAAACCCAACAATAGACACTAAAAGAGTATCTTATATGATAAATATGGATATGGTGGGTCGATTAAAAAAAGACAGTACTTTGGCTGTTTACGGTACAGGAACTTCACCTATATTTAAACAGGTTTTAAAATCACATAACAATCATTTTAAATTAATTCAGCAAGAATCTGGTGTGGGCCCAAGTGACCATACTAGTTTTTATTTGGCAGATATACCTGTTTTACACTTTTTTACAGGGCAACATGAAGATTATCATAAACCTGGTGATGATGCTGAAAAACTGAATTATAATGGAATGCAAACCATTAGCAAATACATTTTTAATGTGATTACAGATTTAGATGATAATGGAAAACTTGCTTTTAGAAAAACAAAAAACGAAAGTGAAGAAACACCAAGGTTTAAAGTTGGTTTGGGTGTAATACCCGATTATTTATTTGATGGTGTGGGTATGAGAATTGATGGAATTTCTGAGGACAAACCTGCACAAAAAGCGGGTTTACAAAAAGGTGATATTGTGATACAATTAGGAGATAGCACTGTAACCAATATGATGAGTTATATGCGTGCATTGTCTGTTTTTGAAAAAGGTGATAAAACAAAAGCGATTGTAAAACGTGGAGATGAAGAAGTAGAAAAAGAAATAAACTTCTAAACTCTATCTTAAGGGAATGACTTATAAAACTAAAATGTTTAAAACCAAACAGGATTTTATTGCCAAAATACATTTAATAATTTCTGTTTGTATTGTAATTCCTGTTTCTTTTGTCTATGCTTTTAATCCTGGTTTTAAATTTAATATTCAATTACAAACCATAGACGAACATAATTTTTTTAAAGCCATTATGGGCTTATATATCGGTTTTTCTATGCTTTGGCTTTTAGGCATTTTTAAACAGCAATTTTTAAAAACTGCTATAGTTACCAATTTCGTTTTTATGTTGGGTCTTGGTTTCGGAAGGTTATTGAGTTTCTTCATAGATGGCACTCCAACTTTTGGTTACCAATTTGGTACTTTTGCAGAATTATTTCTAGGTTTTTACGGAGTTTGGGTATTAACAAGACTCAAAAAATAAGCAACTAAATACCTACAAGGTTTTTAAACCTTGCAGGAAAACGCTAATTTTGCAAAAAAATAATACGTTTTGGTAAAAATAGACAACATAGAATTACCTGATTTTCCATTGTTATTAGCTCCAATGGAAGATGTTTCTGATCCACCTTTTAGAGCCTTGTGCAAAGAAAATGGCGCAGATGTTGTGTATACCGAATTTATATCTTCTGAGGGGTTGATAAGAGATGCTGCCAAAAGTGTTATCAAACTAGACATTTACGAAAAAGAAAGACCTGTTGGCATTCAGATTTTTGGAGCCAATTTAGATTCGATGCTAAAAACTATTGAAATAGTTGAAAAATCGAATCCAGATATTATTGATATTAACTTTGGTTGTCCCGTAAAAAAAGTAGTTTCTAAAGGTGCTGGTGCTGGTATTTTAAAAGATATCGATTTAATGGTTTCGCTTACAGAAGCGATGGTAAAGCATACCAAATTACCCATTACTGTAAAAACCCGTTTGGGTTGGGACCATGATTCTATTAAAATTGTAGAAGTTGCAGAACGTTTGCAAGACGTGGGTTGTAAAGCCATTTCTATACATGGTAGAACACGTGCGCAAATGTATAAAGGTGATGCGGATTGGAAACCCATTGCAGCTGTAAAAAATAACCCAAGAATGCACATACCTGTTTTTGGTAATGGAGATGTTACTTCGCCAGAAAGAGCTATGGAAATGCGCGATAAATACGGTTTAGATGGGGCTATGATTGGTAGAGCCGCTATTGGTTATCCTTGGTTTTTTAATGAAGTAAAACACTTTTTTAAAACAGGAGAACATTTAGCAAAACCAACCATTGCAGAAAGAACAGCTGTTGCTAGAAGACATTTACAAATGGCTATTGATTGGAAAGGTGAGCATTTAGGCGTAGTAGAAACTAGAAGACATTATACCAACTATTTTAAGGGAATTCCGCATTTTAAAGAGTATCGATTAAAAATGGTAACTTCTGATGACCCCAAAGATGTTTTTAATGCTTTTGATGAAGTGGAAGCTAAATTTGGAAATGCTACCATACCTGAAATTGGGTAGATTTTTTTTTTAAAATATTACGTTTTTTTAGCTCTAAATGATTTTAATATTTTAAGTGCTTCTGGCAAATATTTTTCATAGTATTTATATTCACTAGTAAAATTTAGCTTGTAAATTTTATTATTCTCAATTGTAAAATAATTTAAAGATTTAATTTTTAGATTATTAATATAATAAAACTCTTTATAAATTATAATATTCTTATTTTGTTTTAACTCTATTATTTCTGATGTATAACCATTAGTTCCTTTTTTTATATTGCTATTAATTATAAATTCTTTTAAATTTCTAAATTTAATAGGCTTATAATTTTTTATAAAATTATCATTTACAGTAAAAATATTCGGGATAGATATTGAATCAATTTTTAATTTTTTATATGAGATTCTTATTCTACAAAATATACCTTTAGGAATATTATCTGGTTCATAAACCATCAAATGATGTCGTTCTAAATAAGGAAACCAGTTTTTTAGTAACTGAATTTCATAATTTTCTTCGTAAGCTTTTTGTTGCTCTTTTGTGAGTTCTGTATATAATTTTGGTCCATTATTTATATCTTTTATGGATACACATCCAATTAAAACTATAAAACCAATTAATAAGATATTTTTCATTTTTCTGTAAATTTTTTAAAAAATGTAGTGAAAGCAGTTTAGTGGCAATATAAAGCAATTAAATAATTTTTAAAAAACTCTTTTGGATTTATTGAATCGTAGATGGTTCAACCAAAAAAATCTTGATTTTTTCTTAAAGATTGATATTTATCATTTTTAGAGGCTCTAATTATTACTACTTTTAAATATATAATTAAAAAATCGAGAATTATGAAAGTAGCTATCCAATTTGTAAACATACCCACCAGTGAAGCTTTAGAGACTTACACCCATGGAAAACTGGAAAATTTAGTAAAAAAATATGATGATATTATAAATGTGAATGTCTTTTTTAAGAGAGAAAATTCACCAAAAAAATTAGGCAGAATTTGTGAAATGGAATTAAGTCTCGCTGGTCCAAGAATTTTTGCTTCTTCCAACGAAAAAAATTACGAGCTTGCTGTAAAACATACGATTAGCGATCTAGAAAAACAATTGAAAAAAAGAAAAGGAGTTTTAAAACCTTACATATAGTAAGTGTAGTTGATATATCAATTCTGTATTAAAATTTTATACAGAATTGGTATTACTTTTCTACAAAACTTTTCGAAATTCTACTACTGGCAATTTTTGCGGCAATAAAACCTAATAAAGTAATTGTAAAAAACACAATTAAAAAGTTGGTAAATCTTAACTCTACAGGATAAGCTAAATTGGGTACAATCATAAACAAACTAAATTTTTGTTGTAAAAGTACCAAAGCTATCCCTAAAAATAAACCTACACACATACCTATAAAAGTTAATAGAAATCCTTGAAATACAAATATTTTTTTAATTTCTTTTATGGTTGTACCTAAACTATAAAGTGTTTTTAAATTTTGCTTTTTATCAATAATCATCATAATAATAGCACCAATTACATTAAACAATGCAATGATAATAATAAGGGTAAATATAAGATACGAAACAAAATTTTCTGTATTAATTACCTTGTAAAATACTTCATTTAATTGAGCTTTGGTTTGCACTTTATAAGTATCCCCTAAGTCTGTGGATAATTGTTCTGCAACCTGATCTGCTTTGGTGATATCTTTCAATTTTAATTCTACAGCTGTAACTTGATTATTTTTAAAACGAAGCAAATTCTTGGCTTGCTCTAAAGAAGTAAAAACAAATTTACCTTCAAAATCTTCTGTACCAGAATAAATACCTACAATTTGTACTTCAATTTTATAAAACGGATTTCTAGGATTTATAAAACCTTTACCCGGTTTTGGTATCATTATTTTTAAAGGCTCACCATAATTAAGTGTTCCTAAAGAGAGTTTGTTAGAAATGCCTCTGCCAATAACTGCTGTATTGCTAAAATCTTGCTGTAACCAGGTTCCTGCATAAAGCGCAGCATCTAATTTAGAAATTTGTGTGTAATTATCTTCAACACCTTTTATGTAAGCTATTTCAGTTTTTTCTTTGTATTCTAAAAAAACACGTTCCTCTATTACCTTTGTGGTTTCTTTTATAGAGGTATTGTTTAGAAGTTTCTCAGAAATAGCATCCGTAATAAAAAAAGATTTTCCTTTTTGTGATGTAATTTTGATATCTGGGTCTGAAACATCTAACAAATTATAGCTAAAAGTTCTTAAACCAGAAAAGCCAGATAAAATAATAAACAAAGCTAAAGAACCTACAATTACGCCAAAAGAAGCAATAATTGTGATAATGTTTATGGCATTATTGCTAGTTTTAGAAAACAAGTATCTTTTAGCAATGTAAAAGGGAAAACTCTTCATATTGTTTTCTTTAGATACTTATAAAACTATCTTTTTTGACGTTTTGGTAATACCTCTGGATTTTTAATAGGGTCTGCGTCTTTACCTTTTAAAGATTGATCTATTTCTTCTATGTAGTCTAAAGTATCGTCACCAAAAAACAACAATTCTGGCATTCTACGCAATTGGTTTTTGGTTCTTTTTGCCATTTCATGACGAATTAAAGGTGTATTAGATTGCACTCCGTTGATAATTTCGTCTCTTTTTTCTGATGGAAAAATACTTAAATATACTTTTGCAACTCCTAAATCTGAAGTTACGTGTACTTTAGAAACAGAGATAATTACTCCTTTCATTCCATCTTGTGCTGCTTTTTGCAATACATCTACCAAATCTTTTTGTAAAACTCCTGCAATTTTACGCTGTCTGTTTGTTTCTTCCATAGCGCAAATTTACAATATTTTTATGGAGTATATATCTTATTTTTTATAGCATACATAACCAAACCAACTCTATTTTTTACGTTTAATTTGGTAAATAAAACATCTCTATAACCATCTATGGTTTTTGGGCTTAAACACATTTTATCTGCAATTTCTTTATAGGTCAATTCAGAACAAGCATGTTTCATAAAAGTAATTTCTCTTTCTTTAAAAGTAATCTCTTCATTTCCATTTCCAGAAAGAGATTTCATTAATAAATTAGTTACAGTTTTTGTATGATAAAAACCGTTTTCTACAATTTCTAATAAGGCTTTTTCCAATACTGATTTTTCTGTATCTTTTAATAAATAACCTACAGCACCTACTTTTAACATTTTTAAAATGGTCGCATCTTCATCTTCTACAGAAAGTGCCATTACGTTTACATTTTCATGATTATTTGTTATCCATTCTGTGGTTTCTATACCATTTAAAATGGGCATATTAATATCCATTAAAACCACATCTGGTATGTGTTTAGGTGATATAGAAAATTTATCTACCAATTCTTGTCCGTTTTTACAAGTATAGAGTACTTTAAACTTGCTAAAACTTTCTACCATAGCTGCAATTGCTTGCGATAGTAAAGTATGATCGTCTACAACTACCACTGAATATTTTATCATAATGTATAAATTATTTTTAGAGAAGTCCCCTTATTTTTTTCTGATGTAAAAAAGGCTTCTGCACCAATTAACTTAGCCCTGTTTTTTATATTTTCTAAGCCAATTCCTTTAGAAACAAGTTCAGATGAAAACCCAATACCATTATCTTGCGCCTCAATTACCAAACTATTAGAATTAAAATCTAAGTTTACATTTAAGTTAGTTGCTTTAGAATGTTTGATGGTGTTAGAAAAAAATTCTTGTAATATTCTAAAAATTATAATACTTGCTTTTTTATTGATACTAAATTCTTGTCCACCTATTTTTAGGCTAGATTTTATAAAGTTCAACCTATTAAAGCGCTCTATTTCTAATTGAATTGCTTCTATTAAATTTATATTTTTGATTGCCTCTGGATTGATTAACTTAGATAATGCTCTAACCTCTGTTAAACCTTTTGTAATGGTTTCAGAAACTTCGTTGATGTTTTCTAGAGATGCATTTTGTAGTTGAATTTTTGCCAATGTTAGCAACTGCCCGATATTGTCATGCAACTCCCAACTAATATTTCTAAGGGTTTCTTCTCTAATTTCTATTTGTGTTTCAGCAATTTCTCGCTCAAATCGTTTTTTATCTTCTGCTTTTTGCAATAATAAAAAATTTTTCCTTTTTTGATAAAAACCAAATAATAAGATAATAAAAATTACAAATGCAACAATGATTACAGTTGTTACTAGAAGTACAATTACTCTTTCTTCTGACTCCATAATACTCCAAAAATAAAAATACTATACATACACAATGCTAAAAATGGATTAATGTTTAAAATAAAAAGGTGATCCGCTCTTTTTAAATGAGTTATGGCATTTAAAGTTAATGTAGCTGGTATTCCTCCTAAATAGTAAACCAGTAAACCAACACAAATCCAAAAAGACAACGATTTTTTAAAGTTTAAAATTCTATCAGAATTTATAAAATCTTTAAAAAATATAAATACTGCAATAGTAATTATAAAACTACCTGAAACTGAGGAAATACTATTATAAGTTGAAAAATAATTCCCTTTAAATAAATAATAGAAGCTAGTTATAAAATAAACTAGATTAAAAATAATAATTAAATAATTGACTATTTTTCTACTAGATTTAACTGATAAGATTTCTTTTATAAAGAGCAACAAAAGGTTAAACTCTAAAAATGTAAGTACATTATAAACTTTTAAACTATTTCCATTCAGAAGCTCTTCAAAAGAAATTATAAAGAGTTCAAATGAAAGCATTGAGAATAAATAAGCCACAAAATATTTTAAATCGATATCAAATTTTTTGAGCAAAAAATTGTAAGCATAAATTACAATTGCAATAAAATATAATGTAAAAAGACTATTTAAAATCATATTATAAAGGTGGAAAAGGTCTCATTTTATTAGCTCCAGAACTTTCTAAATCATCTTGCATTGAATTTAAAAAAGGCATAAACGAAGCTCTTTGCACTTGTTTTGTTTCTTCACTACTATATTTATTTAAAAATTCTGTAAATTTAATGGGTTGTCTATTTTTTGAATATAAAGGTTCAAATGCAACATCATTTATGCCACCTATAGTTGCTGTTGGCATAAAAATTAAAGTATGTCTTCCTCTTAATGCTTTATTTGAATGCTCTTTTGGGTAAGCAGCAGAAAAAATTCTCAATCCTGTTAATTTTATATCTTTTTCTTTAGAAATTCTTTCTAAATAAGCTATATATTGTTTTAGCTGATCCAACTCATAGAAATGAGAAATACTTTCAACTCCATCATTTTCATCTCCTGTTAATTCTAGTCTATATTTATCTAACACTTTTTTCTGACCAACATCATATTGATGAAACATGCTTGCCATTTCTTTATAAGTAATAGCATTTTCTGGTCTAGAGTCGTTAACATTATGGTCTTTATGTTCGCACTTTGTATTACATGAACTAAAAAGTATAATTGAAAGTAAAAATAATACAGAAAATTTTGTTGTTGGTTTCATAAAATTGAATTAGTTAATAAATTACAAAGTACAATAAATATATTTTCTATAACATATTAAAAGATCAAAAAGCATATATGTGTTTGTTTTACAGTTATTTATATAATTTAAAAATATCTACAAAAGGGGGTTTTTCCTGAAGAATTAAAGTGTTTTTTACTGGAGATTTATATTTAAAAAAATAAGATTTTTGATGTATGAATTAATTAGTTTAGTTATTCTTAGGGAAAATTGCTAACAACACTTTCTTTGGTAAAGTGTTTTTCTTGAAACTAAAAAAACCTCAAAACAATTTGTTTTGAGGTTTTTTAGATATGTAATGTTTAGCTATTAATTAGTCTGCTAATATAATGGCTTTATTATCATTTAGTTCTAAAGTTCCAGAATTTATAGCTAAAGTTAAAATTTTATCATCATCTGCCTTTGCTACTAATTGCCCAGGTAAATCTTCTAAAACTAATTTCTCTTGGTTGTGAACATGTATATAAACAACGCCTTCTTTTAGTATAGAAACTATTGGTGCGTGATTATTTAATATTTGAAACTCGCCATTTATACCAGGAGCAGAAAAAGAATCAACTTCTGACGAAAATAATATAGCTTCTGGTGTAACTATTTCTAAAAACATATTTTTTTAGTTTTTAGTTGTTTGTTATTAATTGTTAGTAAAAACTACCAATTGCAAACTGCCAACTTATTTTACGCTTCTGCTAACATTTTCTCTCCGGCATCAATTGCATCTTGAATTGATCCTCTTAAGTTAAATGCTGCTTCCGGGTATTTATCTAATTCACCATCCATAATCATATTAAAGCCTTTAATTGTATCTTTAATATCAACTAAAACACCAGGTATACCTGTAAATTGCTCTGCTACGTGGAATGGTTGAGATAAGAAACGTTGTACACGTCTTGCTCTATGAACTACTAATTTATCTTCTTCAGATAATTCTTCCATACCTAAAATTGCAATAATGTCTTGTAATTCTTTATAACGTTGTAAAATTTCTTTTACTCTTTGCGCACAATTATAATGCTCATCACCTAAAATATCTGCAGTTAAAATTCTTGAAGTAGAGTCTAAAGGATCTACTGCAGGATAAATACCTAACTCAGCAATTTTACGAGATAATACTGTTGTAGCATCTAAGTGAGCAAAAGTTGTTGCTGGTGCTGGATCTGTTAAATCATCTGCAGGTACGTAAACCGCTTGTACAGATGTAATAGAACCTTTTTTAGTAGATGTAATACGTTCTTGCATTGCACCCATTTCTGTTGCTAATGTTGGTTGATAACCTACTGCAGAAGGCATACGACCTAATAAGGCAGATACCTCAGAACCTGCTTGTGTAAATCTAAAGATATTATCTACGAAAAACAACACATCTTTTCCTTGACCGTCCCCAGCTCCATCTCTAAAATATTCTGCAATTGTTAAACCAGATAATGCAACTCTTGCACGTGCTCCAGGTGGTTCGTTCATTTGACCAAAAACAAATGTTGCTTTAGAGTCTTTCATACCAGGTTTGTCTACTTTAGACAAATCCCATCCACCTTCTTCCATAGAATGCATAAAGTCATCACCATATTTTATAATACCAGACTCTAACATTTCACGAAGTAAATCATTTCCTTCACGAGTTCTTTCTCCAACACCTGCAAACACAGATAAACCTCCATGTCCTTTTGCAATGTTGTTAATTAATTCTTGTATCAATACAGTTTTACCTACTCCAGCTCCACCAAATAAACCAATTTTACCACCTTTTGCATAAGGCTCAATTAAATCGATTACCTTAATTCCTGTAAATAAAACTTCTGTAGAAACAGATAAATCTTCAAATTTTGGCGCAGATCTATGAATTGGTAAACCATCTTCACCATTTTTACTCAAGTTTCCTAAACCATCAATTGCATCTCCTGTTACATTAAATAAACGACCATAGATATCGTTTCCAATTGGCATTTGAATTGGGCTACCAGTAGCAATTACTTCTGCTCCTCTACTAAGACCATCAGTAGCATCCATAGAAATGGTTCTTACTGTATCTTCTCCAATATGTTGTTGTACTTCTAGTACTAGTGTAGAGCCATCAGCTTTTTTAATTTCTAATGAATCGTAGATTTTAGGAAGTTCAGTATTTTCTGTATTGAATTCAACATCAATTACTGGCCCAATAATTTGAGAAACTTTTCCTGTTGTTGTAGACATCTGTATCTAATTAAAATTATTATTAATCTTTTGAGATTGAGCATCTCATTTTCAGGTTGCAAAGGTAATTCTTTTGATTGAATTTAAAAAAGTTTTTTACACATAAACTGAAATATAAATTCATAAAAAAACCTCACCAAATTGGTGAGGTTTTTATTTAATATTTAGTAAGAATTATTTCTTGTTAGTTACTTTAACAACAACTCTTCTATTTTGAGCTCTACCAGCTCTTGTTTTATTACTTGCAACTGGCTCTCCTTCTCCATAACCAATAGCCTCTAATCTTGTTGTATCAACACCTTGCTTTACCAAGTAGTCTCTTACAGCAATTGCTCTTTTTTCTGAGATTCTTAAATTTAATGATGCAGAACCTGAACTATCTGTATGACCTTCTATTACGAAAGTTGCATTAGGATTATTGTTCATTACTTTTACCATTTCATTTAATTTAGAAGTAACACCTGCTTTGAAAGAAGTTTTACCTACGTTAAATAAAATTGCTTTAGCATACTCTTTTAAAGAAGATTCAGCTTCCTTAGTAATAACTTGTGCAGGACATCCATTGTTAGATGCAACACCAGCTTCATTAGGACACTTATCATCTTTATCTAATACACCATCACCGTCAGTATCTGGCCAAGGGCATCCACCATTTGCAACAGGACCTACTTTGTTAGGACACTTATCATTTTTGTTGATTACTCCATCTCCATCAGAATCTGGACAACCATTATTTGCTTTTGTTCCTTTTTCATTAGGACACATATCATCTTTATCTGCAACACCATCACCATCTGCATCAGGACAACCATTCATAGCTGCTAAACCTGCTACGTTAGGACAAGCATCATCAGAATCTTTGATTCCATCGCCATCAGCATCAGGACAACCATTGAATTCTTTTAAACCAGCAACTTCTGGACAAGCATCGTCTTTATCATATACTCCGTCACCATCAGTATCCTTTCCTCCAAATTTAATAACTAAACCTAAAGTTGTTTGGTAGTGAGATCTTACTTTATCAGAAAAACCTTTTTTTGTACCTGTTTGAAAATTCAAACCTAAGTTATCATTAAACCAAGTATTGAAACCAACACCTACGTTTAACATTCCTTCACCCATATCATCAACAGAAGTGTAACCACCACCTAAATATACATAAGGATCAAACCATGCAGTATCTCCAACTAAGTTGTTTAAATCATATTTTACGATTGCATCTAAAGCCCAGTAAAGAAAGTCTGAATCATTTTCTACATCAAGAGTTTGAATTTTATTTAAAGATCCTGCAACTTGTAAAGAAAAACCTTTATCTAAGTATTTTTCTGCAGATATTCTAGAAATAGAAGGCAATACATTCCAATCCGTGTTACCTAGTAAATCTTTTACTTGGTCAGTAAAATTGTCAGTATTGTAAAAATCTACATTGTTAAGTCCAAATCCTACAGCCCAAGGGTTGTTTTCATCTTGTGCATTTACGTTGCTAACTGTTACCAACGCAAATAAAGCTATCACAGCTAATTTTAATCGTTTCATTATCAAATTTTTAAATTAAAAGTTCGTTATTTTAATCGCAAAAGTAAGTTCTTAAAACTTATCTACAAAGACAAATCTACAAAAACTTAAAAAAAAACACAACTTTTTACAATAGTTATATAATTTTTAATTCTTTTCCTACTTTTTTAAACGCCTGTATCGCTTTGTCTAAATGTTCTTTGTTATGAGCAGCGGAAAGTTGTACTCGTATTCTCGCTTTTTCTTTAGGAACAACAGGAAAAAAGAATCCTATTACATAAATACCTTCTTCTAAAAGCTTGTTTGCCATAATTTGAGAAAGTTTTGCATCATATAGCATAACTGGTACGATTGCAGCATCTGCACCTACTAAATCAAAGCCTGCTTTTTCCATTTCTGTTCTAAAGTAATTGGTGTTCCACTCTAATTTATCTCTTAATGATGTATCATTTGAAATTAAATCAAAAACTTTTAAAGAGGCTCCCACAATTGCAGGTGCTAAAGAGTTAGAAAACAAATAAGGTCTCGAACGTTGACGCAAAATTTCTATAATTTCTTTTTTACCAGTTGTATAGCCTCCCATAGCTCCTCCTAATGCTTTACCTAAAGTACCTGTCACAATATCAACTCTGTCCATTACATTTTTCAACTCTACAGTTCCACGACCTGTTTTACCGATAAAACCTGTTGCATGGCATTCATCTACCATAACCAAAGCATCGTATTTATCTGCTAAATCGCAAATTTCATCTAATTTCGCAACAATACCATCCATAGAGAAAACCCCATCTGTAACAATAATTTTAAATCTATGATTTTGTTTGTTAGCTTCAATTAACTGTTCTTCTAAAGAAGCCATATCATTATTATTATAACGATATCTTGCAGATTTACATAAACGAACACCATCAATTATTGAAGCATGATTTAAACTATCTGAAATGATAGCGTCTTCTTTTGTTAAAAGTGGCTCAAAAACACCACCATTAGCATCAAAACAAGCCGCGTACAAAATGGTATCTTCTGTAGTGTAAAAATCTGCAATTTTTTGTTCTAATTGTTTATGGATATCTTGTGTACCACAAATAAAACGAACAGAAGACATACCAAAACCATGAGAGTCTAATGTGTCTTTTGCTGCTTGTATAACTTCTGGATGGTTAGATAAACCTAAATAGTTGTTGGCACAAAAATTAATAACCTCTTCTCCTGTAGATATTTTAATGACTGCATCTTGAGATGATGTAATAATTCTTTCTGATTTATATAATCCTGCTTCTTCGATTTCTTGAAGCTCTTTTTTTAAGGTATCTTTAATTTTTCCGTACATTTTTTATCAATTTAAGAAATACAAAGTTACAAAGTTTATTTTCTTTAATTAAACCTCAACAACATCAATTTTATCATTCAAATAAATTAAGATTTTTTTTGATACTTCAAAATCCATCGATTTTAGTATTCTTTCATATTTTAATAATTGTTGATGGTGGTCTTTTGATGGATTACCTGTCTTATAATCTATAATTACTACGTTATTTATATTAAAAACCAACCTATCTGGAATTATAATTTGATTGTCTATATCTACAATTTCTCTCTCATTAAAGACAGTTAGATTATTAGCATAATAATTTTCTAGTTTTGGATGATTTACCAAACCAGTGATTAATCTGTTTAAGAAAGTAAATTGATGATCATTTATAAAACCTTGCTGATGGTATTGTGACAAAACAATATCAATGTTTGATTTTGTATAAATTTTTGATAAAATTTCATGGAATAAATTTCCAAAATCGATGGCTTTTCCTTGAGTTGTATTCCATAATTTAGAGGCACTTGCTAGTAAAACAATGTTGTGCTCTTGCCAAGGATTGGATATGAATTTTTGATGTATTTCTGTAGCAGAAGAACCTTTTTCCTTTTTTTTAGTTCTTTTTGCATCACCAAAAGAATAATCTAAACGATTTTCTTGCCAAAGATTTTTCTCTTTTAAATAATTGATAAAAATACCCGAATAATGATTTAAATTCTCTGCACCTTTTGATGAAATTTTCTTTTCTGTAATAATATACAACTGTTCTACAGATCTTGTTAAAGCAACATACAATAAATTAAAATTATCTAATTCTAACTCCTCTCTTCGAAGATTAAAAAGCTCTAAACCTCTATCGTTTATGAATGAAATATCTTTTTTAAAATCTATTAAAAGTTCTTTAAAATTATAATCTTCTGGCAAACTATTGAACCAAACTTTTGGATTGATTTGGTTATAAATATCAACATCGCAAGGAAAAATTACAACAGGAAACTCTAAACCCTTAGATTTATGAATGGTCATAATTTGAACAGCATCTGAATTTTCTGAAGCAACAATACTTAATTTATCTTTTTTAAGATCCCAAAATTCTAAAAACTGACCAATATCTGTTGCTTTTCTTTGCTGTTCTAAAACCACATCTAAAAAAAATTGCACATAAGCATTTGAAGAAGCTATTAAGTGAAAGCCTCTAATAATTTCCTCTATTTTTTCGTAAAATGGTATTTGTTGAAAATTCTTAAAATTAAACGATACTCCAAATTTGCTTAAGTTTTCGAATATCTGGGTATTAGAAAGTTTTGCGTACGTATTAAAAAAGTCATTTTTTGATGCCGTTATTTTTAAATGTTTGTGTAAAAAATACAGAGCTTCAAACCTTTTCTCTTGATTGTTTGCATTTTGTATAATTTCTAAAATATTAATGATAAACTTAATAGTAGCATTGTTATTAAGCAGCAATGTTTCTGACGAAACAATAGAAACACCATTTTCTGAAAGATAATCTGCAACTGCAATACCATCTTTTTTTGTTCTTGTTAAAACACAAATTTCATTTAAGTAAAAATCATCTTTTAATGCTTGTATTTGTTCGAATACTTTTCTAGGATATTTCAGTTTTTCACGCTCTTTATCATCTTCCTTATCTAAAAAAGACAACGATACATAACCGCCTTTTTTAGCATTTTCTAATTGTGTATTTCCTTCTAAGAAAAGGTTTTTATAAGAGGTATTTTGAATGAAATTTGCTGTGTGCTGAAAAAATGAATTGTTAAAATTGATAATTTCTGAAAAACTCCTAAAATTCGTTTCTAAATTTTTTTGTTGTTTAGGTACTTGAAACGGATTTTTTTCTCCAGAACCCAACTCAATAAACTGTGCTGCTTTACCACCTCGCCATCTGTAAATTGCCTGTTTACCATCGCCAACCAATAGTAATTTGCTGTTTTCTTGCGCCAAGGCATTGTCTATTAACGGAATCAAATTTTGCCATTGCAACACAGAAGTATCTTGCATTTCATCAACAAAATAATACTGAAAACGCTGCCCAATTCTTTCGTAAATAAATGGTGCTGGTTGGTCTTTTATATTATCTGAGATTAATTGATTAAATTCTGCATTTAATCGAATATTATTATCTTCTTTTATGGAATTTAACTCGGTATTTATGTTATTTAAAACAGCTAAAGGTATAATGCTTTTTAAGGTGATTTTATTTAGCAAATAGTTAGAAAATGTGGCATTGTATAAATCTTTAGATTTGTAATAATACTCTTTAAGATTTTCTGAAACACTGTCTATAACATCTTTAATCTGTGCATCTGTTTTAGCTGCATATAGATTTTTAGATGCTACTATGGTTTTGTCTAAACGACCATCAAATTTTAGATCATCACTTTTTAAAAATTTTAATTTGCCTAGTTTTATAAAGTGTTTGGGGTATTCGCCAGAATAACTAAAATCTGAAATTTCAATACCATTATCTGCAATAAACTTTAAAACTTCGTCTGACAAAGCTTTATATGCTTGTTCAATTTTAGCATTCGCTTCTTGCAATTTCTTTTTTAAATTAAAAAAATCATCTAATTGTTTATCTGCTAATTCTCTAAAATGTTTTACATCGTCTTCATTTAGTAAAATTCTTGCAAAATCATTTAAATCCTTCGAAATATCCCAAGATTTGTCATCATCAATTTTATCTAAGGAATAATCTATTAATAAATTGGTTAATTTTTTATCTGTACCTATTTTAGAAAGCAGCATATCTACAGCTTCATTTAATAGAGAAACTGCATCCATTTCTACTTCAAAATTTAGAGGCAAGCCTAAATCATACGCAAAGTTTTTTATAATTTTATGGGTAAAACTATCTATTGTTGTAATAGAAAAGGCAGCGTAATTTTGTAAGATAGCATCTAATATTTTTTTACTTCGTGCTTCTACAGTTGTTTTATCTAAAGTAGTTTCTTCTAGTATTTTTGCATAAATATCTGTCGTATTTCCCTTAGAAATTTCTTCTAAATTAAATAAAACTCGCTCTTTCATTTCACCAGCTGCTTTGTTGGTAAACGTAATTGCCAATACTTTTTGAAAAGCGAAAATATCTTCTGTTGTTAGTAATACTTTTAAATACTCTTTTACCAGTGTAAATGTTTTACCACTTCCGGCAGAAGCATTGTAAACCTGAAAAGTTGATTGTTTTTGCACAGAATTATTTTTACTGCAAAATACAAAAAGCCAAACAGTTTTTGTTTGGCTTTCTAATTATATTTTTATTGGATTCTATCCCAACCCAACATCTAAACTCATCATCACAATAAAACCACCAATAAAACCAAGTGTGGCAATGTCTGTGTATTTATCTCTTTGGGTTTCTGGTATTACTTCTTCTACCACTACAAAAATCATTGCACCAGCTGCAAACGCTAATGCATAAGGTAAAATCG